>NZ_JAXDRQ010000056.1:0-103872 GCF_034090965.1 Absicoccus sp.
TTCTCTCATTTATGTTAAGATGGTTGTAGTTCATGGGATTCTCCTTGATAAATGTTTGTTTTCTCACTCACATTTTATCATTGAACCCATGGACTTTTTTAATTCTTATAGGCTGTTGCACTTATTATGATAATTTATCAATAAAAAAAACGATGCGAACATCGTTTATTGAAAAATGGCGGTCCAGATGGGACTCGAACCCACGATCTCCTCCGTGACAGGGAGGCATGTTAAACCACTACACCACTGGACCAATAAAATGGAGCAGATGAGGGGAATTGAACCCCCGTATCAGCCTTGGCAAGGCTGTGTTCTACCATTGAACTACATCTGCATCAGATTGGCGGTCCAGATGGGACTCGAACCCACGATCTCCTCCGTGACAGGGAGGCATGTTAAACCACTACACCACTGGACCAATATTCACTTTTAAAATGGCGGAGAAGGAGAGATTTGAACTCTCGCGCCAGTTTCCCGACCTATACCCTTAGCAGGGGCACCTCTTCAACCACTTGAGTACTTCTCCAAAAATCTAGGTCAGAACGCTACTCGTTAGCGCCTACATATAATAGCATGGCCAAAAACGAATTGCAACTATTATTTTCAAAAAAAAATAGGCCTCATTTGAGGCCTACAACATCATTACTTATAAAGATTATAGAAAGCTTTCTTTCCTAAGTATTTTGCAACATGTGCATTGCCACGTTGGTTCAATTCGTCTTCAATACGCATTAAACGATTATACTTAGCAATACGGTCTGTACGAGACATAGAACCAGTCTTGATTTGACCAGCATTCAAACCAACTGCGATATCAGCAATTGTGGTATCTTCTGTTTCTCCAGAGCGGTGAGAAACGATGCAAGTGTAGTTATGTTTCTTCGCTAATTCAATTGCATCGAAAGTTTCAGTCAAAGTACCAATTTGGTTTACTTTGATCAAAATGGCATTCGCAATACCCTTTTCGATACCTTCTTGTAAGATCTTTGGATTGGTTACGAACAAATCATCACCAACTAATTGAACTTTATCACCAAGACGATCTGTCAAACGTTTCCAGCCATCCCAGTCACGTTCTCCTAAACCATCTTCGATAGAGATGATTGGATATTTCTTCAACCATTCTTCATACATATCGATCATTTCATCCGCAGTCTTGTTTCCTTGACCTGATTTCTTCAATTCATACAATCCTGTTTCATGGTTGTGGAATTCACTGGAAGCAACATCCATCGCGATGCACATGTCTGTACCTGGTTCATAACCAGCAGCCTTCATAGCTTCTACTAATAATTCCAATGGTTCTTCGTTTCCATCTTTACAACTTGGAGCGAATCCACCTTCATCACCAACGTTGGTATTGTATCCTTTGTTCTTCAATACTTTCTTCAATTCATGGAAAGTTTCAGCACCCATACGAACAGCTTCTTTGATAGATTTCGCACCAACAGGCATCAACATGAATTCTTGGAAATCTACCGTGGAGTCTGCATGAGAACCACCATTGATGACATTCATCATTGGAACTGGCAATGTATTTCCATTGAATCCACCAAAGTAATTATACAAAGGCATTCCATAGAAATCAGCAGCTGCAAGAGCCGTAGCCATAGATACACCTAAGATAGCGTTTGCACCTAAATTCGATTTTGTTGGGGTACCATCTAGATCGATCATTGTTTGGTCAACAAAGTTTTGATCACGGCAATCCAAACCAATAACAGCTGGTGCAATTTTTTCGTTTACATTTGCAACAGCTTTAGTAGTTCCTTTTCCTCCAAAACGAGTTTTATCTCCATCACGAAGCTCCAATGCTTCTCTTTCACCAGTACTTGCACCACTTGGAACCATAGCACGACCATAAGCGCCAGATTCAGTAGTTACTTCAACTTCAACAGTTGGGTTACCACGAGAGTCTAATACTTCGCGAGCATAAACATCTGTAATAATAGGCATAATTAAAATATCCTCCTTTAAGCCTCTAGCTACGTTTATGATAACACTTTAACAAGCCTCTTTCAACGTAAAACAGAATGAATCAAAGCAATGATTTCTTCCTTTTTTGTTGGACTTTCATCCACAAAATGTACATAGAAATCATTTATATTTAAGGCCTGAAATGCAGGAATCATCGCCAACCAATTTCTTGGTGTCTCATCAAACAATTGCATATAACAATCCTTATTTCCTTTCATCAAAAGACGACATCCATCTTTACCTTCTAATTCAAAATGATGACGATGACACAAATGACAATCCTGTCGCTTGCCATCCAAACACACCGTATTGATGGGACAATGTTTCATGATCATGTATCGAATCTTACCATATATATACACAACAACCGGTGCGTCTACATGATATCGAGCACCAAAAGCTAAAACCGTTTTTTGTATTTGATCCGGTGTCATTTCGATACTCAATGCCACTTTCTCAAATCCCATTTCTAGACAAGCCGCAATACCATAAGAATTCGTTACATTTTTGGTCAGATCAGCCATCGAATCTGGTAGATCTTGTACATATATCCGATGATCACTTGTCACTTTTGGCTGAAATGCATACGGCTTCTCTGGTTGACAGCAAATTTTTGTACGCTCTTTTTCTAACGCTTCGATCGTAGTTCGTCGCAATGCATTGATCACACCCATTGGAAAGAAAATATCACCAACAAGCGTACACGCAAATGCCGTGATTTCGACCCAGCTATCCTTGGTCTTATACATTTGCTTGGCAATGGTATCTTGGTTTAAGGCATGTTTTTGTGCGACCGAAGCCAGTTGTTCGGATACACAAGTTACCGTATGGATACCATCCGACATTGTACAAACAAGAGGTGTGGAAGGGCCATCGCAATGGACAAAACAGGAAACCTTTACTTTACGAATGGTTTCTTTCGAAGCTTTTTCCACTTCTTTTTCCAACGCATACGAAATCGTTTTATAAACGATGCTCCCCTTTTGGATCTTTGATTTCACTTCCACTTCACATCTATGATGACCATCGATATGCTTCTGCAAACGTCCTTTTTCATCAAACAGATAATTAACGCGACATCCATAGGCTTGACCAAAGCGGATGCCATCATTCTGATCAATGGATCGATCCAATTGGATCTTCACACGTTTTCCATGAATGCCAATCACCTTGCCAATGGGAATCCCTTGATGATTGGGTGAGTCCATATGCATCAAATTATATCCGCGCTGATCAAACATATGCCCTAAAGTATATCCTCGATTAAAAGCAAGCTTTAATCGTTCTTTATCTTTTTCTGTCCGTTTTTTCCCATCGCGTACCATTTTAACTTGTCGACAAGCCTCATATACATAGACTGGACTTTTCATACGCCCTTCGATCTTCAAGGAATCTACAGACAACTGTCCAATCTGATCGATCACAGAAACATCTTTTGGGCTTAATAGATATTCTTGATTGAACGATATAGGTTGGCCATCTTTATAGAGAGTGTAAGCCATACGACAAGGTTGTGCACAAATCCCGCGATTACCGCTTCTACCATAACAAAAGCTTGAAAAGTAACATTGACCGGACACGCTGATGCAAAGGGCACCATGCACAAAGACTTCAATTTCCACACCACTTTGTTGGCAAGCTTCGATTTCAGCTTTTGTACATTCTCTGGCTAAAACCACTCGTTTCACTCCCAATTTTTTTAATTGCTCGATCTGGGCTGGTGTATGAATGCTCATTTGAGTGGATGCATGAATCGTTAGTTCGGGTAAGCGATGATGCAACAAATGAATCAAGCCTAGATCTTGTACGATCAATGCATCAACACCCATTTCATATAAGGCTTTGGCTTGCGCATACGCAGCTTCTACTTCCTCTTCATACAAAATGGTATTCATGGTCACATGAACATCGACACCAATAAGATGACAACGCTGAATGATATCTTTTACTTCTTCGAGCGTAAAGTTCTTTGCATAGGCACGCGCTCCAAAATGTTTTAAAGCTAAATACACAGCATCACATCCACCTGCCAAAGCAGCATCTAACATGGAACGATCACCAACAGGCGCTAATATTTCCATTTTCTTTCCTCCCATAAAAAAGGCTGTCCATTGACAGCTTTTACTTCTTATTATTTCTTATTTTTATATAAATTCCGAATAGCTTCAAACGACTCTTCGCTAATGACGTGTTCGATTCGACAAGCATCCTTTGCGGCCGTTTCTTTATCAACACCAATATTTTCTAACATATTAGAAAAGAAACAATGTCTTTGATAGGTAGATTGAGCAATTTCTCTGCCTTCCTCTGTCAAATGTAAGATCTTTCCTTGGTCTAATCGAACTAAGCCTTTTTCCGACATGACCTTGACTGCATGCGAAACACTTGGTTTAGAAAACCCAAGATAGCTTGCCACATCCACACTACGCACACTTTCAAGTTGTTGTGACAAGACCAATATTGCTTCTAAATAATCCTCCATGGATTCACCTAATTGTTGCATAATCCGTCTCCTTTGATTATTTTATTCTATTCTAGAATTTCTCTGGTTGTCAAACAACTTGCCTAAAAAAACAAAGTGGACGTTTTGTCCACTTTGTTAAACGAGGCGTTCAAATAAATTCATCAATGGTTTACGGGATTCATGTGGCATACCTAAAGCTTCGGTAATCGGAATAGCTACGATCTTATTATCACGAATCGCAATACATTGTCCACCAATGCCCTGCATCAACAAGTCAACTGCTTTTTCACCCATTTGAGAAGCCAATAAACGATCAAATGGACAAGGTGAACCACCACGTTGGATATGTCCAAGAGTTGTTGCTCGACCCGCAAATCCCGTATTCAAGCTTACTTTTTTTGCGAATTGATCCACATCTGTGATCTTTTCCGAAATGACCACAATGGCATGACGCTTTTTCTTGATCAGATCCAAGTCACGCAAACGTCCTAAGACTTCTTCTTCATCAAAACCGGTTTCGCTTGTCACAATGATTTCTGCTCCGCAAGCAATACCAGACCATAGGGCCAAATCGCCACAACGATTACCCATGACCTCAACGATGGAGCAACGATGGTGTGAATTGGATGTATCACGCAATTTATCGATACATTCTACAACGGTTTCTAATGCGGTTTGAAATCCTATTGTATAGTCAGTACAAGTAATATCATTATCAATTGTGCCTGGCAGACCAATACAATTCACGCCCATTTCCGTTAATGCCAAAGCACCACGATAGGAACCATCTCCCCCAACGACAACAACGGCTTCAATTCCACGTTTTTGAAGTTGTTTGACCGCTTTTTGACGAACATCTAAATCTTTAAATTCAGGCAGACGTGCAGAGCCTAAGATCGTACCACCACGATTGACAATTTCACCAACAGATTCTCGTGTTAACGGTTCAATATACCCTTCCGTCATTCCTTTGTATCCATTATAAATACCGAAGACTTCCAGACCCGCATTGATACCTACACGTGTAACAGCTCGAATGGCTGCATTCATCCCTGGTGAATCGCCACCAGAAGTCAAAATTCCGATTCTCTTTACCATAAAAAGTCCTCCTAAGAAAACATTAAAAATACTTTCTTACATTTCTTTATTTATCACTTCTATCATACTCTATTTTTGTAAGAATCTCGAAAAAAATCATAACAATTCTATAAGATATTTTACTCCAATATACCTATTGATTTACTAGGATTTTTATCTTATACTAAAAACAGAAGGAGTTTATATGAAAATTTCAACAAAAGGAAGATATGCCCTCCAATTAATGCTCGATATTGCCTTACAACCATCGAATCGACCGGTAGCATTAAAGGATGTATCCAAACGTCAAAATATTTCTTTTAAATACTTAGAGCAAATCATGCCAGCCTTGACCGGTGCTGGATTGATTCGGAGCGTACGTGGTCCAAAAGGAGGCTACTATATCAATAAAGACCTTGATGCGATCACAGTTGGTGATATTTTACGGTTAACGGAAGGCTCACTTGCTCCCGTGGATCAAGTGGATTCAGATCTTCATACCATTCCATCGGACAGTCTGGATACCATCGATATCATGGTTTGGCAAAAATTATACAAAGCTATCTGCGATGTGGTTGACCATGTGACAATTCAGGACCTGGTTGATCAAGAACGATCCAATGGTGGTGAATACTATATATAAATGCGATTTATCGCATTTTTTTATGTCTTTTTTTATTTTCCTATATTTCCTCTTGACTTTATAGGTTTTTAGGTTATGATATAGACAACCCAAGCGAAAGGGGGCTTACAATGAATAGCGATTGTTGTTGTCAAAACTTACATATAGAAACCAAGATCAATAAAGAAAATTTAAGGAGGTATGAATCATGGGATACTATACAAGTGCAAGTCAATTAATTGGAAACACACCATTATTAGAACTACAAAACATTGAAAAAGCAGAAGGATTACAAGCCAAAGTATTTGCGAAAGTTGAATATTTTAATCCATCCGGATCGGTTAAAGATCGTATCGCGTTGTCGATGATCGAAGATGCGGAAAAAGAAGGAAAATTAGCACCTGGCACTACGATCATTGAACCAACTTCTGGAAATACCGGTATCGGTCTAGCTTCTATTGCCGCCGCCAAAGGATATCATTTGATCATCGTAATGCCAGAAACAATGAGCGTTGAACGTCGCCAGATCATTAAAGCATACGGTGCCGAAATTGTCTTAAGTGAAGGTTCAAAAGGAATGAAGGGTGCCATTGCGAAAGCTGAAGAATTATCAAAAACACATGCCCCTGCCTTTATTCCAAGCCAATTCACCAACCCTGCAAACCCTAAAATCCACTATGAAACAACAGGACCAGAAATCTATAAAGATCTAGATGGTAAAGTCGATGTATTTGTTGCCGGTGTTGGAACTGGTGGAACCGTTACAGGTACAGGAAAATATTTAAAAGAAAAAGCTAATACAAAAGTTGTTGCGGTTGAACCAGAAACATCTCCTGTATTATCTGAAGGACATGGTGGACCACATAAGATCCAAGGTATTGGAGCTGGTTTTGTTCCTGAAACATTGGATACCAATGTATATGATGAAGTATTGACTGTTTCCAATGAAGATGCATTCAAATATGCGAAATTGTTAGCGCATAAAGAAGGAATTAGCGTTGGTATTTCTAGTGGTGCTGCTTTACAAGCTGGTTTAGTAGAAGCTAAGAAGCCAGAAAATGCTGGAAAGAATATTGTTGTATTGTTGCCAGATAGTGGCGATCGCTATTATTCTACTGCCCTTTTCCAAGACTAAAATCCTTAAAATACAGCCATCCTAAAAATGTGAACCTTTTGTGGGTTCACATTTTTTTATACAAGACCATCGAAAGCCCGTTTTCATTCCTTTCTTATATGCAATGAAATACAATATTACATAGACCACCTATGATCATGATCCAAATCAAGTTTAGTTTGGTTTTGCGGGCAAGCAACAAACATACACATGTCAAGATCACCAAGAATACATTTTTGGCGTATCCTTGCAAGATCAAAAGTCCCGATCCCAAGATCATGGCTAGAACAATAGGTCGCAAAACTTGAAAGATCTTTTTCATCACATCCAGATTTCGATATGTAAAATAAATCTTCGCTAAAATCGTGACCAAGATCAAAGATGGTGCAATACATCCCAAAGTGCAAGCAACTGCCCCACCTAAAACAGCCACTTTTTGACCAACAAAGGTCGCACTATTAATGGCAATAGGACCTGGCGTCATTTGAGAAATCGTGATCAAATTCGTAAACTCTTTCATGGATAGCCAATGATGAATGGTCACGGTTTGTTCTTTGATCAAAGGTAAAGCCGCATATCCACCACCAAAACTAAAAGCGCCGATCCATATAAAACTAATAAATAAAGTTATGTAGATATTCATTTTTTTGTCCTCTGGAAGATCGCTTCGAGACACACGAATACCATACCACAAAGAATGATCCATACTACAGGGATATGAAAGATCGAATTGGCACAAAGGGCAATTCCAAAACAAAGCATAGATACATATTTTTTGTGTTTGATATAGGGAATGCCCATATCTAAACATACCGAAAGGATGATGGCAACAACGCCTGCTTGCATACCTTCTAACAACCAACGAATCCAGACATTGGCGATAAAAGCATCGTATACAAGCGATACGATCGATAAAATAAGAAAAGGTGGCAATATCGTTGCCACCAAAGCAACCGCAACACCAACGATACCAGATAGTTTATAGCCCACAACGATTGCACCATTTACAGCAATCGCACCAGGACTAGACTGAGCAATCGCCACCAGATCTAACATTTCTTCATCATCGATCCAATGGTATTTTTTCACAAATACATCACGCATCAAAGAAACGATCACATAGCCTCCACCAAAGGTACAAGCACTCAAATAAAACATGGAAGTAAACATTTTCCAAAGTTTTTTCGTGTCCATATTACTCCATCACTACATAAATCGAACTAAATGGCGGTAAAATAAAATGATCCGTAGACTTCTTTTCCTCTGGCTCTTTTGTGGAACCATTGAATCGTTCCCAATCCGTATGAAGCGTCAATACCCACTTATCCTCTGTATGAAGCGTTTGGGTCTGATTCGAAAAATTAAAGAAGGCAGCCACTGGTTTTAACGTACCAGCCGAACGTTTAAATCCATAGACATTGGTTTCCTTTTCATTGATCGTGATCCATTCAAAACTGCGAGGATCATCGTCCCATTCATACAATTGTGGTGTAGATTGATAAATCGTTCCCAACGCTTTAAAGAAATCATGAAAAGTATCATGCATAGGATATTTCAATAAAAACCAATCCAATGCCTTGGTTTCATCCCATTCCCGGAACATCGCAATTTCATTGCCCATAAAATTCAATTTTTTACCGGGATGCATCATCATATACAGATAAAGCGAACGCAATTGAGCAAATTTTTCTTCATAACTTCCATAGATCTTATCTACGATCGTTCGTTTTCCATGTACAACTTCATCATGTGATAAAGGCAATAAATATCTCTCCTTATAAAAATAATACATAGAAAATGTGAGTTTGCTTGATAATTCTTTGCGTTCATCACTGGTCTTCATCATATAATCCAAGGTATCATTCATCCAGCCAAGATCCCATTTATAGTCAAACTCCAAACCACCTTCATTCACTGGCTTGGTCACATTTGGATATGCCGTAGAATCTTCCGCAATCAACATCGCGCTGGGATGCAGAGCATGCAGACCCGCATTCATTTGTTGTAAAAATTCAATAGCTTTGGGATTGACGCCTCGATTTTCATCACCCATCCAATAAATGAGTCGACTCACTGCATCCATACGGATCCCATCAAAATGATACATATCCAGCCAATAATTTGCGGCCGATTGTAAAAAGCTACGCACCTCATAACGAGAATAAATAAAGTTACATGTGCCCCATTCACTTTCACCCACATCACTGGTAGGATACTCATAGAGCTGTGACCCATCATACAACTTTAAACCATAAGGATCTGTCGCAAAATGAGCTGGCACAAAATCAATAATAGCGCCAATACCCGCATTATGTAAGGCATTCACCAATGTTTGTAACTGTTTGGCACTGCCATAACGAGAGGTTGGACTGAAATAGCCAGTCGTTTGATAGCCCCACGAACCATCGAATGGATATTCACTTAACGGCATGAATTCCACATGGGTAAAATGATTTTCGATACAATAGGCAATAAGATCGTTAGCAATGGCATCATAACAAAACCATCCATTTTCATCCTGATCATTTGTTTTCCAGGATCCCAAATGCATTTCATATATATTCATGGGTTGATCAAAATTACGTGAGCGTTGGTTCATCCACGATGCATCCGTAAAAGAGAGAGCATCGATATCTCGTATGATCGATGCATAATTGGGTCGTAATTCCATCCCAAAACCATAAGGATCACAATGTTCCACACGTCCATTGGCTCCATAGATCACATATTTATACATTTGATTCACTTCTGCATCTCTACAATATAATTCCCAAATGCCACTTTGTGCATCCTGACTCATCGGTTCTTCTTGCCAATGATTCCATTCACCGATCACGCAAATGCTTTGTGCTTGTGGTGCATACGTTCGAAAGATGACCCCCGCATTTTGGGGATGTGCACCAAAATATGTATAAGCATCAAATGCTTTGCCCTCATAAAAATCTTGCCGTTTCATATATTTTCCTCCACGAAGTCATTTCGTAGTTTCATCATACCATAAAAAAAGCACTTCCGAAGAAGTGCCGATTATTTATTAGTTGTTGATCAATTTGTCGCCTTCATTGTTCCAAGAATACAAAGCACGGATTTCTTCACCGACTTTTTCACATGGATGTTCAGCAGCTTTCTTACGCAAAGCCTTAAAGTGAACTTGTCCACCAGCAGGAGACATATCAAGCAAGAAATCTTTAGCGAATGTTCCATCTTGGATATCACTTAATACCTGACGCATCGCTTTCTTAGTGTCTTCAGTAATGATCTTTGGTCCAGTGATGTAATCACCATATTCTGCTGTATTCGAAATTGAATAACGCATTCCCGCAAATCCAGATTGATAGATCAAATCAACGATCAATTTCATTTCATGGATACATTCAAAATAAGCATTACGAGGATCATAACCTGCTTCACACAATGTTTCGAAACCAGCTTGCATTAATGCACATACACCACCACAAAGAACAGCTTGTTCACCGAATAAGTCGGTTTCCGTTTCTGTACGATATGTTGTTTCCAACAATCCAGCACGAGCACCACCGATTGCAGCACCATATGCCTTTGCGATATCCCAAGCATGTCCAGTTGCATCTTGTTCAACAGCGATCAAGCATGGTGTTCCTTTTCCTTCCAAGTACTCTGAACGAACTGTATGTCCTGGAGCCTTAGGAGCAATCATTGTAACATCGACATCCTTTGGTGGAACGATACATCCAAAATGAATGTTGAATCCATGCGCAAACATCAACATGTTACCTGGTTCCAAGTTTGGTTCGATATCTTTCTTATACATATCTGCTTGTTTTTCATCATTGATCAAGATCATGATGATATCTGCTTGTTTTGCTGCCTCTGCAGAAGTATATACTTTTAAACCTTGTTCTTCTGCTTTTTTCCAAGATTTAGATCCTTTATACAATCCAACGATGACATCTGCACCACTTTCTTTTAAGTTCAATGCATGTGCATGTCCCTGTGATCCATAACCAATGATGGCAATTTTCTTTCCATCCAAATAAGATAGATCACAATCACTTTCATAAAAAATTCTTGCTTGTTCTGCCATGTTCTTTTCCTCCTTCATGGTAAGTTGTCATACAACTTTATGTGTTGTTGTATGACAATCATAAAACGCTTCAAGCCAATTGTCAATCAAAGATTTGTTTTTTCTACCGAAATTTCTTCACGAATCAAAGTATGATGCAAATGGATCAATACCGCACTACGCAATGCTGGTCCATCCCGATGTTTTAAAAACTCCATGATCAAAATATGATCGGCATATGCATCTTGTGCGATTAATTCCAAATTCGCATGAAATTCAAATGTTTTTTCGATGGTTTCCTTGATGACCATGATAAAATTATTCAAAAATTCATTATGAGCCGCACGAATGATCGACGAATGAAATTCCGTTTCGGTACTAATGCGTTCTTGAGCCGTAGGATCCAACAAAATCAAATGTTGCACCGTTTCACCGAGCTTTAAAATATGCGCAATCTCCTCATCTGTCGCCCTTTGACAAGCCAATTCCGCCGCTTGTGGTTCGATCATCAATCGCGTTTCAAATAAATCATGCAACGTCACTTTCATGGATTGCACCTCTTGCATATCCAGTTGAGAATCCGTTTTGATATCTCCCTGATTCACCACAAAAGTGCCATTTCCTCTTTCCACTCGCAACAAGCCTTCTGAGACTAAAATACGAATTGCTTCCCGCAAAGTGGTTCGACTGATCCCCATTTGAATTGAAAGTTGATTTTCATTGGGTAATTTCTGACCCGGCATGTAGACATGATTGGTCAAGATAGATTCTCTAAGTTGATCAGCTGTTTTTTGAGATAAAGTTTGATTTGCCATAAAACAACTATATCCCAAAACATCAGACAACTCAAATTATTTATAAGACAACTTAAAAAAAAGAAGGCCAAAGCCTTCTTATGCAGCCGTATTCCAACCTAAGCTTGGATCATATTCCGATGTATCATAATCATAAGGTGTGGTTGGTGTATACGTATTGTTGTTGTCTTCATATGTTCCATTGTAGGAGTCATTCGCATTGGCATCATACGTATTTGTGCTCGGATCCGTGGTTGTCTGTTGTTGCGTTGTTGTTGATTCCTGTGTCGTGGTATCTTCACTCGTAGACCAAACAACTTTTACCTTAAATTTCTTTGCTCTTTCATTGCCCGATGTATCAGACGCTGTTACTTTGGCCGTATACGTACCCGGTGTATTAAAATCTACAGCACTTGTATCAAACGATAATGTAACTTTCGTTTGATCCTTCGCTTTAAATTTCTTGCTGAAGTCATAGCTATCATCACCCACAGTGACTTTCACGCTCGTCGGTGCCTTGGTAAACGTCGGTTTTTTCGTATCCGAAATAGTGACACGCAAATATTTGACTTGTTTACCTGCAACCGAATCAAACGAAGCCTCCACAATATAAACCCCTGGCTTGTTCTTATTGATCTTACTGGTATCTACCTTAAAAGAATAAGCATTACGACTCAAAACATCCGTCGCTTTGATATCAATCTTTTGACCCAATTCATAATGCAAGCTGGTATTGCTCCATTCCGGCATCATACGCAATTGAATATTAAAGATCAAAACAACCATAAAAGCTAAAGCTAAAACGATGGCTATCGCAATTCGTAATTTTGAACCTCTATCTAAATTTGATGACATATTATCGCTCCTTTTCTTTGGCCAGAAAAACATATGCCTCGATTTCCATCGCATCCATCAAATGTGCAAACGCATGCAAAGAACGCTCTCTTTGATTTCCACCTAATAAAAATCGATTCACAATATAATCATTTGGACAATGCAATTCAATTTTGTTTTCTGATTCCAAAAACGCAAATCGAATCCAACAATCACAAGATTGGCTTTCTCCTTCTACAAAAACATCTGGACAATCCAATCCGCGAAGGTCCGGATCATGAAAACCATCAAAAGTTTTGGCATCTACATCCTGATAGTGACAAACATTTTGATAATCTTTCTTTTCATATGTCTCCAAATTTTGTATTTTAGCTAGATCCCGTAAAGCCCAGACTTGGATCATGGCACAAACAACATCATGATTCAATGGAAACGTAGGAACATATGTGCAACACACCTGCCGTTTATTGATTTCTTTGATGTTGGAAATATCAATTCTATTCATTTCCATTGTATCATCCTCCCATGTACCCATTGTACACTATCCCCCATAAAATAAAATATAGATACCCAAAAGTATCCTTAAATTTGGACTCGAATCAAAGTCATATTATCTTGTGAGCCGGCATGCAATGCCATTTGAAAAATTTGTTCGATCGATGTATTTTGATCCAATGCATGAGCTAATTCATCCACAGATAAAGACTCCAGTACACCATCTGAACCAAAAACCAATTGATCCCTTGCTTGAATAGACAAAGAATGCGCATAGTAAGCCGTTAAATACCCCATACAAGAAGTAATCACATGCGGATAGCCTTCTAAAATATGCGGTTTTGATAAAAGCATCAAAGTATGATCCCGAAACAAAAAAATCGGACTATCTCCCACATTAAAATACGTAAGTCGTTTTTTTCGATATATCCACCCGAAACCGTGCACATGGATCCATTCATCCTTTTTTTGATTGTTTGATCCATGGCTTGCAATGTCTTTTGAATGTCTTGCCCTTGCCAGTCTGCCAATTGTTGACAAGTAAAACGAGCAGCCCGCAAAGGAGCATTCGAAGTAGAAACCCCATCCGCAACAAACAATCCCACATGATCTTTCGCATGTCGTGTATGGATCCAACTTGATGGCATGATCAACTTTCGACCTTTCTGATATACACCAAAATAATCTTCATTCTGTGCTTTTTTCCCAGCTATGCTGAATGCTTGAATTTTCATTACTTGTATTATATAAAAAAACACAAAAAAGGGCATCCTAGATACCCTCACCTTTGATAATTTGTACCAATATTTCTACCATTTGTGCCATTTTAGAAAGAGAAGCAAATTCCCGTGGTCCATGATGAAGAAACGTTCCCGTACCCAGATTGGGGCAAGCCAATCCCTTTTCACTCAACATCGCGCCATCCGTTCCGCCACGAATCGGGATGGATACCGCTTCCAAGCCACAGCGCGCCATCGCTTTTTTCGCCCGATTTACTGGCGTCTTATCGGTCATAAATTCGGCCATATTATGATATTGATCATGCATTTCGATGGAAAATCTTTGTCCATACTTGTCATTTAAAGCATCGACAACATTGTTCATCAACGCTTTCTTACGTGCAAATTTTGTGGCATCATGATCACGAATGATATAGACCATCTTTGCCTTGGCCACATCACCCTCCAGCTTTAATAAATGAAAGAACCCTTCTCTACCTTGCGTATGGGCTGGCGTTTGATTATGCGGAATACAATGGGCAAAATCCATCGCCAACAAAGAAGCATTCACTAATTTATCTTTACCTTCGCCAGGATGAATTGCGGTTCCTTTGATCGTGATCGTCGCTTGGGCTGCATTAAAATTTTCATATTCAACATTATCAATACGATCGCCATCGATCGTATATGCATAATCGACTGGAAACTTCTGCAAATCAAATGTATCCGTACCACGACCAATTTCTTCATCCACAGTAAACGCAACACAAATCTTACCATGTGGTAACGATCGTATTTGTTCGATAGCCGTAAGAATAATGGCGATCCCCGCTTTATCATCTCCACCCAATAAGGTATTTCCATTCGTTACGATCAAGTCATCGTGGATACATGTCTTCAATACCGGATAGATGTCCGGATCGATCACAAGTCCATTCTTTAAAGTAATCGATTGCCCATCATAATCACGAATCATCTGTGGTTCCACCCTGGCTCCACTGATTTCAGTTGCTGTATCCATATGGGCTAAAAACCCAATGGAATCGTCCGCTTTGGTGGCATTTAATGTTGCATAAACAATCCCATCGTTTCCTTGTTCAACATGATCAAACAAGGAAAGACATTCTTTATACAATTGATTCGATAATTCCCATTGTTTTGCGGTACTGGGAATTGTCGTACTTTCTTCATTGGATTGGGTATCATACGATATATACCGCAAAAAACGATTGGCAACACTCATAATAACACCTGCGCTAGTGACGGTACGATTTGTTTTTTCCGAGAAACAAATTGCTGATCGGCAAAACGAGCTACGGCCGGTGCCACATCTTGTGCTAGATCACCGACACATAAGAAACGAGAGCCATTGCCTTCTACATTGGTAAAGACCATCATCAATAAATCATAATGAAGCTTTTTGTTTTCTTGTTCCATAAATGCCTTAAAATCTTTTTCGATATAATCTACATCATCCAGATTATAAGTAAATACTTGTGAAATATCGATACGATGACCACTCAAGATATATTCTTTTGTATCGTTATACAATAAGTTTTTAAATTCCTTTCCCTTGATAGTTGCCGTATTTTCAAATAGTTCTTTTGCCATGTCGTTCAAACACAATCCATATTCTTTTTCCAAATATGCCTTTAGATCTATATCTATTTGTGTTGTTGTCGGTGAATGAAAATTTAATGTATCACTGATCATGCCATAGGCACATAACATGGCTATTTCATTGGACATATGAATATGGGCTTCGCGATACATCATCGCAACGATCGAGCAAGTACTACCAATGATCATATTTCGAAACGAAATGGGACGACTTGTTTCAATATCACCAATACGATGATGATCCACGATTTCCACAATTTCAGCCGTCTCAATATCATCAATCGATTGTTTGACTTCATTATGATCAACCAAGATAAATTTTTTCTTTTCACTCTTCAACAAATGATATCGTGCAACCGAACCCACCAAATGATTCTGAAAAAGGACGGGATAACTCGAATGACGCGTTTTCAACATTTCACTTTCCACCTGCTCCACAAATTCCGATTGACTAAAAGATATGATCTTTTCTTTTGGCGTCATGATAAAAGATACCGGAATGGAACGATAAATCATTTGGATCACTTTCATGATATTGTAGGGCGTCTGGATCAATGTTGCACCCTTTTGTTTGGCAATTTCGATGATATAATCCGATGGACGATAATTTTGCGTACAAACAATGACAGCACAACCACGAACGATGCTCTTAAACATATCATCTTCATGATCATCCAAGACCATGATGGCCCCTTCCAAATTTCTTTCATTCAACCGTTTATCCGATATGCGCACATATCCACTACGACAAAGATTTCCCTCATAAATAAATTGACCTTTTAAAGCACGGACAATATTTGCTAGAGGGGTGTCTTTTAATAAATCTTTGGTGATGCTTACATCCTGCATCTGGATCTTTGAAATGTCATTGATCGTACAAATACCTAGATATTCATCTTCTTCATTAACGACATATAATGTTTTTACATGATGCTCTAAACAAACATCCCAAGCAAAACGAATCGTATCGTCTGGATGCACCCGAACAGCTTCATCAATTTCGATTTCAGATAAAGAACATTTGGCAGTATTCATATATAGTGGCGGTTGTATGCCTACTTTATCTAATATAAATGAAGTTTCTGGACTTAAATGTCCAATTCGACCGGCTACGGCATGAATTCCTTGGGCTTCTTTAAAGGCCGTAAGCGCCAATGCAGAACATATCGCATCCGTATCTGGATGTTTATGTCCTATTACGTAAATTGGTAAACTCATAAATTTCCTCGTTTTCTAATAGTATGTATCTATTATAACAAAATTTATAGCGCTTTCACGGTTTCGCACATATTTTAAAAAAAGAGCACATCGTGCTCTTAGTCCATATCCTTATTTCACTGCGTCTTTCAAAGTTTTTGCCGCTTTGAATTTAACGCTCTTCGAAGCAGGAATCTCAATCTTTTCCTTCGTCATTGGGTTAATACCTGTACGAGCTGAACGTTGAGCCAAGGTAAATTTTCCAAAGCCAAATACATCAACGGTTCCATCATTTTTCAATGTATCAGCAATCGTATCAAATACGCTTTGTACATATGCAGTCGCATCTTTTTTCGAAATACCATACTCTTCAGCTAATGCATTAGCTAAGTCTTGTTTTTTTACCACTTCTGCCATGATAATTGTTCCTCCTTTAATTCTTGAACGCGCTTATTGTAACACTTACAAACTGAAAAGAAAAGCTAAAACCGCACGTGGAAAAATTGACATATTCTTTCCATTGGTAAGCCCACAACATTGGAATACGAACCATCGATCCATTCCACAAAATCGCATTCTTGGATTCCATATGCACCGGCTTTATCCATGCAAGCTCCACTTTTCACATATTTATCCATTTCAAAATCCGATAAATCTCGAAAATGCACTTTGGTCGTTTCCACAAACGGATAACACTGATGATCTTTGATGATACAAACCCCCGTTTTCACTTCATGGGTTTGATTGGATAATGCATGCAGACATCTTTTTGCTTCGTTTTTATTTTTCGGTTTTCCTAACCGTTTTCCTTGAAAATAAACGATCGTATCCGCACCAATCACAACATAGTCCGGATACACATCCGCAACATCCATAGCCTTTGTTTGCGCTACTTTCATTAAAGCTTCATCAATGGGTAAGCTTTCATCAAATACCTCTTCTACTTTGGCAGGTTCCACTTCAAAGCGAAAATGAGCCTGTTCCAATAATTCTTTTCTTCGCGGTGAATTCGAAGCCAATACTATTTTCATGAATCCTCCTCAAATCCAATGGGTGCTTTTTTTAAGAGTAGACGCCCACACCCTATACAAACACATCCTAAGATCACTATGACTGTGATCACGATGCGAATGACTAATTGTGAAAAAACCGTTTCTGGTAACATATCAATCATAAAGTCTACACCTGGGGTCAATAACCAATACTCATTGGTAAAGAAGACTTGATGAAAATGCGTCCAGAAATCCGTAAAATCGGTCAAGATCCACATTCCTAAGATCCCAATCAATATCAGAAAACCGATACACGCACGTAAATATCCCTTCGCCAAAAAGAATTTGCCATTTTTCTTACGATACATACATATCCCAATCCCAATGGCTGCCATCGATAGGATGTTTCTGACCATTATCGCATTTTGATAAAATTGTTTCACATCTTTCATATGGGTCGTTTCACGCCAATCAAAAGCTTTGCGTTTCGTTTTGGATTGGGTAATGGTCACTTGAATGTCTTGTCGATCATCTTTTAGATAATCCAACAATACCGTAATACAACGATCCAGGTCACGATCTGAAACATCCAAGCTATCGGCTAGATCCATTTGATCATAGATATGATAATAAAAACTTGGTTGAAGTGCCCAAAGTCGCACGCTCCATAAAAGAACGGCAACAATGACACACCAACCAAAAAGTAAACTGATCCATTTTTTCATCTTATTCTACAGCAACCAGATCTACTTTATCGATGACATCTAGATTTGACAATAAATGCAAGAAAACGTCGATCGTGACATCCATATCGGTGATATCCAAGGTCAAAGATAAAGTATGGATCCCATTGATAGGTATTGTTTGATTGATTGCTAAGATATTCCCATTTTTAGAAGCTACTAAATTCAATACTTTGGATAAAGACCCTGCTTCTTGAGAGATGATCATCGTAATGACCGCTCGGCGACGAGATGTTTCATCATTGAAAGAAAAAACAGCATCTTTATATTTATAATACGTACCACGTGATACACCAACCGCTTTTACAGCTTCACTAATGCGTTTGACCTTTCCTGACTGCAACAAGTTACGTGCTTCTATGACTTTTTCTAATACATCTGGCAATATATCTGAGGAAACGACATAATACTTACTCATACTCTATATACGCTCCTTTTTGAGAAATTTGTACATGATGCCAAGGAACAACCAATGTACTGGCAAGATCATCTAATTTTTTCTTGTCTTTTGAAATCGCAAGCATCGAACTACCCGAACCAGAAATCCACATGGATAAATCATGTGCTTGACAATAGGCATGAATCCCTTCATATTCTGGGATCAAATCTTTTCTATAGGGTTCATGTAAATAATCAACGCAACTCAGAAATAAAGCTTCTTCATCTCCTGTTTGTAAAGCTTGCTCAAACACCAAAGCATGGGCCACTTGTTGTTTGGCCTGATCAAACGAAATCGATGGTGGCAAAACTTTTCGTGCTGCTTTGGTCGATATGGTTTCTTTTGGCACGATGGCCAAGATCTGCCAATTTGCGGTTGGAAGATAGGTCATATGAGGTATCCCATCGACCATGATGGATACCGTAGCTGCACCAAAAATTGCTGGTGCCACATTATCTGGATGACCTTCAATATCGGTCGCAATTTTTAATACATCCGCTTTCGTTAACGATGTATGAAACCAGGCATTCGCACCTAAGATTCCTGCAACAATGCATGTGGCCGAAGACCCAAAACCATGACTGAACGGAATATCCGTTTGAATGTGCAAATGAACGGCTGGTTTTTTTACATCCAATATTTCGCAAGTTCGATAAAATGCTTGCAGGACTAAATTGTCTGGTGTCCCAAATTGAGGATCACAACCAGAAATCCATGTCGTATGTGCAACATCAAATGTAAAGGTTGACCACCAATCTAGAGCAATCCCCATACAATCAAAACCAACACAACAATTGGCCGATGTAGCAGGGACACACACTTTAATCATGAAACAACTCCTCAATATAATTGGCGACATCTTGTTTCATATCATCGATTGAAATGACATCTTTATGTAGAATTGGTAAATCATTCAATTCAGCCAATCCCTTTGGTGTTTTTTCATGGGCATAGTCTTCCAATTTTTTCATGGCCTGCATCGGATCTGCTTCTTTTACACCAATGGCATTCAATACATCTTGGGCGAATTTATAAGGACTGGCGGTAGCCAAAGTCACCATTGGACGCTCCTTAGCTGCTTTACCAATTTCATACCCAATTGCAGAATGAGGATCCAAAATTTCGTTCGTTTCTTGATACGTTTTACCAATGACCGCTTTGGTTTGTACATCATCAATATAACCACAATCAAATAAGGATTGGATCTTTTTCAACAAATCCGCTGGAATTTGATATTTCCCGGTTTGCGCCAATTCATCCATGCAACCTTTCACAAAGTCTGCATCACAATTGGATACATAATAGAGCAAGCGTTCCAAATTCGAACTAATCAAAATATCCATACTTGGTGAGATGGTTTGAATAAATTCACGATTTCGATCATAAATACCCGTTGTTAAAAAATCAGTCAACACATGGTTCGCATTGGACGCAACATAGAATTTTTCAACAGGCAATCCCATCAAGTAGCCATAATAACCGGCTAACACATCACCAAAATTACCAGTAGGAACACTATAAGAAATCTTATCTCCCAATTGGATCACGCCTTGGTTGACCAATTGCTTATAGGCTTCAAAATAATAAACAATTTGCGGAACCAAGCGACCAATATTGATAGAATTCGCACTGGTCAAACGCACATGATATTTGGCAGCCACTTCACGCAAATCAGGATCCAAGAATAATTCTTTTACCTTGCTTTGCGCATCATCAAAATTACCTTTCACACCATATACTTTGACATTCTTGCCTCGTTGGGTGACCATTTGACGATATTGTACCTGACTGACTTTATGATCGGGATAAAAAACCACAATACCCGTATCTTTTACATCTTGAAAACCAGCCAAAGCTGCCTTGCCGGTATCACCGCTAGTTGCCGTAAGGATCAAGGCTTTCTGATGTGCCGATCGTAAGGCGACCGACATCAGTTGAGGAAGCAAAGTCAAGGCAACATCCTTAAAGGCAGATGTAGGTCCATGGAATAATTCCAATACATACACATCACCTACTTTACGTAGTGGGGTGATGTCTGGTGAAGAAAAGGTGTTCCCATAGGCATTGGCCACACATTGTTCCAATTCTTCTTTGGTGAAATCAGGTAATAAATGATGCAAAATATATACAGCATTTTCTTGATAACTTTGTTTACAAATCGTAGTCAAATCTAATTGTACTTGAGCTAGTTCTGGCCAAACATATAATCCTCCATCCGGAGAAATACCTTCAAAAATGGCTTGTTTACTAGTGATTTTTCGATCTCTATTTCGAGTAGATTCGTATACTTCGTGCATGTCAAATCCTCCTTGAAAATCTACATCTCCTATGATACAATGTCCACAATGCAAAAACAAGTGTTTTCAAACTGAAACTTTTTTCTTGCATCATGTACACCATTCGTACACAAAATCTTAATGATAGATATGGAGACTAGCATGTTAAAAATCACAAAATTTGGTGGTAGCAGTGTCGCAAACGCAACACAATTTAAAAAAGTAAAAAATATTGTAAAGTCAGATCCTGCTCGTCAATATGTTGTTGTCAGTGCCCCAGGACGGCGTACGGCAAGCGATAATAAAATTACCGATTTGCTCTATCTATTAGATGCACATCGTCATTATCATGTCGATGCTTCGAATGTCACCAAGATCATTCGCGAGCGTTTTTTATCGATCAAAGAAGAATTAGGCTTACAACTAAATATGGAAAAAGAACTCGATGAGTTCTTTGCGAATTTATCCAAAATGACCCAAGCCGAAATTGTCAGTCGTGGCGAATATTTCTGTGCCAAAATGATGGCTGAATATTTAGGCTATGCCTTTGTTGACGCTGCCGATGTCATTCGTTTTAAAATGGATAAAAGCATCGACTGGGAAGCAACGACCGCAAAAGTAAAAGCCAAATGTGCAAAATATGACCATTTTGTCTTTCCTGGCTTCTATGGAACCGATGCCAATGGTCATATCCAAACTTTCCCTCGTGGTGGTGGAGATATAACCGGTGCTGTCTTGGCACGTTGCATTGATGCTGACATTTATGAAAACTGGACCGATGTTTCTGGTTTCTTGATGGCAGATCCACGCATTGTCAAGAATCCTGAACCCATTACGCATATCACGTATTCGGAATTGCGTGAATTATCGTATATGGGAGCCAGCGTATTGCATGAAGATGCCATTTTCCCGGCCAAAGAGAAAAATATACCGATCCATATTTTAAATACCAACCGGCCACAAGACAAAGGAACGATCATTCAAGAAAATATCGATCAACCAAGTGAATATCCCATTACGGGCATTGCCGGTAAGACCGGTTTCACAAGCATTCTTGTCTATAAGAAACATATGTCCAATGAAGTGGGTTACATTCGTAAAGTCTTATCCATCTTAGAAGATTATCGCATTTCGATTGAACATATTCCAAGTTCCATTGATTCCTTCAGCATTGTAGTTGCAGATAAAGATGTAGAAGATATATTATATGAAATGGTCGCACGTATCAAAACAGAATTAAAACCTGATCGTGTACGTGCAAAATCCGGTCTTGCTTTGATTTCAACCGTTGGTCGTAACATGTCATCCAAACCAGGTACTTCTGGTCGTTTATTTGGCGCACTAGGTTCCAATCATATCAATATCAGCATGATTGCTCAAGGCAGTGATGAAATGAATATTACAGTGGGTGTCAAAGAAGAAGATTTCAAAAAGACCATTCAAGTCATTTATGACACGTTTGTTACAAAAGAAGGAGAATAGATCATGAAAATCGCAATTGTTGGTGCAACCGGTGCTGTAGGTCAGCAAATGTTGCAATGTTTAGAAGAAAGAAACGTTCCTGGTGAATTGAAATTATTAGCTTCCGCTCGTTCGGTTGGTAAAACATTTACATATAAAGGTCAAGAAATTGCTGTTGAAGAACTTTGTGAAGACTCTTTTCAAGATGTCGATTATGCTTTGGGGGCAACTGGCAATGATATCACAAAAAAATGGATGCCCTGGGCACAAAAAAATCATGTGATCGTAGTGGATAATTCCAGTGCTTATCGTTTAGATAAAGATGTCCCTTTGGTCATCCCGGAAATCAATCCAGAAGATATTCAAAATCATCATGGTTTGATTGCCAATCCCAATTGTGCAACCATCATTGCGTTGGTTGCTTTAAATGCCCTTCGTAAAGAATTTGGCATCAAACGCATGATCGTTTCTACGTATCAAGCCGTTTCGGGGGCAGGTGTGAAAGGTATCCACGATCTAGAAGTACAGTCCAAAGATCCAAGCGTACCTAGTACGGCTTTCCCTTATCAAATTGCTTATAACTTAATTCCTCAAATTGGTGATTTTGATGATCAAGGTATCTCTAAAGAAGAATGGAAAATGCAAAATGAAGGTCGTAAGATCTGGCATGATGAAAACTTACTCGTCAGTTGTACTTGTGTTCGCGTGCCTATCTTCCGTAGTCATAGCGAAAGCATTTTCATCGAATGTGAAAAAGAAGTGGATGTTGAAAAAGCTCGCGCATTGATCAATCAAGCGGCCGGATGTGTCTTAAAAGATGATCCTAAAAAGGGTATCTATCCAATGCCATTGGATACAACCAATCAAGATCTTGTCTATGTTGGTCGTTTCCGTAAGGATATCTCCGATCCAACTGGCCATAGCTTATCGCTATTCTGCTGTGGCGATCAGATTCGCAAAGGTGCTGCCACCAACGCTGTACAAATCTTACAAGAATTGATCAAGTAACAAAACCCAGACCATTCTGGGTTTTTTCTTATGCAGAAAAAAAGTCGTGTATTTCACACGACTAATGACGAACATGGACATAAGCAATCAATGGTGATGAACACTGTACACTGGTAATAACGGTTTGGTTCCCATTCCATCCTCCATGGACAGCCTGGCCATTACCAATATAGACGGAAACATGTCCTTGATACACACAGATATCACCCGGAACTGGATTGTCCGTTCGGTCCCCTAAGGACAAGTATTCTTCTGGCCATCCATGAAAATCAATGCCTACCGCTTTTAATGAATTCGTGACAAGCATCGTACAATCTTGGCTCACTCCCACTTGTGCTTTAGCCGCTTGGGCAATTTTGTCATAAAAATCATCTTTATTGACATGAACAGTCAATGTGGTTTCTGCCTGGCCACCTGATTTATTGGTTGCGGTAGCCGTTACTGTATATGTACCAATTTTAGAATAATCGACACTGCCTGAAAAAGAAAGGGTCGCATCTTCATCTGTGGATACATAAGAAGATAGATCCACTGTTTTATTTTCAACAGTATCGATCGTAGTTTGGCTAACTTCTAAATTTGGTTTTGGTGCCACTACAGATACTGTCGTTTTCTTCTGTTCTGTTGATGGCAATATTGTATTCTTTTTCGAAAGTTTAAAAACGACGTTTTGGTCCCCTTTTTCATCGAGCTCCAATCCCGAAACTTCCATTCGGTATGTTTTCGATTCATAAGTCATGACCTCTTGGTCTTGAATCAAACTTGTATTTTTGTACTTCATAGTTCCCATGTTTTCGGTATACATTTTTTCGAAAACCGGAATGACTGAACTCTTATCTTTATAATCAACTTTGTATGTGCTCCCCTCGTTGGCAAATACAGGTGTGGCCAATGAACCTAAGCATGAAATAGATGCGAAAATCATGGCCCATCTTTTTGCGTAACGCATTAAATCCCTCCATTCTTTCATAAAAGCCTTTTTTATGTAATCATGAATTTCCATCAAATTCCACTTTTTAGCCTAAAAACACACAATTTCACACAGGATTTCCCACTTTTTGAGACAAAATAAAGAAAAAGCGCTTCCATTTTACCACTTCTGGAAGCACTTGATTTTCTTATGGTGCGGCCGATGCGATTTGAACGCACACAGAAATAATTTCCACAGCCCCCTCAAAGCTGCGTGTCTACCGATTCCACCACGACCGCGTGTAGTCTTATTTTAATCTATTTTTTCCAATTTGGCTACACATTCTATACCATTTGTTTGACAAAATAAATCGACGGGTTGCACATATTGGCAATCATAGCCCACCTGTGCAAAACTTTGGATATCTCGTGCTAATGTCTTTGGGTTACAAGACACATAGATCACACGTTGTGGATCTAATTTCGCAATATCTTCAATGCCTTGTTTATTCATCCCTTTTCGTGGTGGATCCACAAAAACAACATCAACATTTTGTTTTTGTTCTTTCATGGCATGTGCAAACTGACTGGCATCCATACAATAATAAGACCCATTATGGAGATCGTTTAACGCATAATTTTCTTTCGCATTTTCCACCGCTTCGGGCACAATTTCTACCCCAATCACTTGTTTCACATAAGAGGCCGCCATCATTCCAATGGTTCCGGTTCCAGCATAGAGATCGATGACCGTCATGGATGGATCCAAGCAAGCTGCCTGCAACGCTTGTTGGTATAAGACTTCCATTTGCATCGAATTGACTTGAAAAAACGCTTTGAAATGCAAACGTACTTGGTTTTCGAAACAGGTAGCCAAGATATATGGCTTTCCATATAATACCTCGTACTCTTCGCCTAAGATCACATTGTCTTTTCGCGTATTTCGATTATAAACAATGCTTGCCACATGATCAAATGTAGCCACACAATCTTTCACCAATGGCTCCCAATCGTTTTTTTGTTGACCAATCAAAACAATTTGTGATTGGTGCGTGGACGAACAATATCGTATATATATATGTCGTAAACCTTGTGCGAGTCGAGGTGTTAAATGTTGTTGAAACCATTCATACAAGTCATTGATCACAGGATCTTGAATGGCACAGCGTTGAATAGGAACAATGTCATTGGAATGTAGACGATAAAAACCCATGACCACCTTATCCGAATGAATCTGAATCGGAAATTGGGCCTTATTCCGATAGGCATAGGGCGTATTCATGCCCAATGGATATCGAACTTCTTGTTCCGGCATCCAATCCTGTACCATTTTTTGTTTATAAGCCAATTGAGCTGGATAGCGCATATGTTGCAACTGACATCCACCACACGTCTTAGCAACCGGACAAACCGGTTCGATCCGATCCGGACTGGGCTTGATGACTTCTATCAATCGTGCATAGGCATATTTTTTACAAACCTTCGTGATTCCTACTTTTACTTCTTCTTGAGCTAATACATTGGGAACAAAAACAACCCATCCATCAATACGAGCCACGCCATAAGCCATATTCGTTAGATCAAGGATCTGGGTCGTATATACTTCATTTTTCTTCATGTTCACATTCTAAACAATTTATTTGTAGATATCAATTGACGAATGCGTATATTCGTTGTATATATATTTAGCATGCTAAATAATAGGAGGAGTTATGTTTCATTATGGATATTATTTTAAGCATATTAACATAGAAATTAATAAATATATTCAGCAACGTTTGCAATCGTTTGATTTGACCAAACCACAATTGGATATTTTATTTATTCTACATCAACAAGAGGATCATCGCATCACCTTAAAAGAACTACAAGATCAGTTGCAACTTTCGTATCCGACCCTAACGGGGCTTGTCCATCGGTTGGAATACAAAGGCTATGTCTATCGCAGTCTCAGTAAGAAAGATAAACGAATTCGGTATATCAATGAAACGGAAGAGGCACAAAAGATCCATCATCAAATTTGTCTTGTATTTGAAGATATGGAATCGCAATTGATGAAAAATATCGATGTAGATTCCCAAGTGTCATTACGATCGATGCTGATACAAATTTTACAAAATATAGAAATGGAGGAAAAACCATGTTAAAAACGATTCTTTCTGAACTAAAAGAATACAAACGTGCTACCATTGTTACCCCGTTGTGGGTCATTGTCGAAGCCTTGATGGAAGTTTTTATTCCCTATCAATTAGCCATCATGGTCGATGAAGGCATTCAAAAAGGCAATCTACACGTTGTTGGTATAAGTGCTGCATTGATGTTGGCCGCTGCTATCCTTTCTTTATATTGTGGGTTCCAAAGTGGTAAATATGCAGCCTATGCATCCACTGGATTTGCGAAAAATCTTAGAAAAGCGGAATATAAAAATATTTCCAATTTTTCTTTTAAAGAAATTGATCACTATTCCACGGGTTCATTGATCACGCGTATGACAACCGATGTTACCAATGTGCAAATGGCATTCATGATGGTCATTCGTACATGTGCTCGTGCACCCATGATGCTCATTGCTTCTTTGGTGATGACCTTTTTGATCAATCGCAAGATCGCCCTGATTTTTTTAGGCGTCAGTCTTTTTCTCGCCCTTGTCTTATTTGGCGTCATCTTTATTGTCCGTCCCATCTTCAATCGTTTATTCAAAAAATACGATGCCTTAAATGCACGTATCCAAGAAAATATAACCGGTATTCGAGTCGTCAAATCCTTTGTGCGGGAACCTTATGAAATTCATAAATTTGAAGATACCAGCCAAAACTTATTCAAGATACAACGATTAGCGGAACGTATCTTAAGCATCAACTCACCAGCCATGCAACTTTCTGCTTATATCATGATTTTAGGGATTGCCTGGGTTGGTGCTCACATGATCGTGAGTTCCCAATTGACAACCGGTCAATTAATGACTTTATTGACCTATGTCATGAACATCTTATTCGCATTGATGATGTTATCGATGGTCGTCGTCATGGTATCGATGTCCATTGCTTCTGGTCAAAGAATCAGTGAAGTATTAACGCAAAAAAGTTCGATCGTGTCCCCTGAAAATGCGATCAATTCGGTTGCCGATGGCAGCATTCAATTTGATCATGTCTATTTTGATTATGGTAAAAACGATAAAGAAGATGAGCATGTTTTGAGTGATATCAATATTTCCATTCCTACTGGTTCGACCGTGGGCATATTTGGTGCTACCGGAAGCTCAAAATCAAGTTTTGTTCAATTGATTCCTCGTCTATATGATGTCACGTCCGGATCCATCCGAGTCGGTGGTATCGATGTTCGAAAGTATGATCTGGAAGTGTTGCGTGATAATGTCGCCATGGTCCTTCAAAAAAATATCTTGTTTTCTGGTTCTATCAAAGAAAATATGCGTTGGGGAAATCCAAATGCGAGTGATGAAGAAATTCTAGAAGCTTGTCAGTGGGCACAGGCCGATGAATTTATTCAAAAAATGCCTGAAAAATACGATAGTCATATTGAACGTGGTGGAGCCAATGTTTCGGGTGGCCAACGACAACGTTTATGTATTGCCCGTGCTTTATTGAAAAAACCAAAAATCTTGATCTTGGATGATTCTACCAGTGCTGTTGATACCAAGACAGATGCGTTGATTCGTCAGGCTTTTAAAGAAAAAGTACCCCATATCACACGCTTGATCATTTCTCAACGAATCAGTTCCATCCAAGATGCGGATATGATCATTGTTTTAAACAATGGAAAGATCGATGCCATCGGTAATCATGAAACCTTATTGAAGACATCACCAACATATAAAGAAACATTTGAAGCTCAACAAGAAGGAGGAGGTGATTTTGATGAAGCAGAATAGTTTAGTCCGTATCGTAAAAGAAGTCATTCATAATTATCCTATACATTGTCTACTCGTATTGATCTTCATCATCCTTTCATCATTGGCCAGTGTCTATGGCAGTATGTTCCTGCAACAATTGGTCGATGACTACATTACCCCATTGATTGGTCAGACCCATCCCAATTACACGCCTTTGTTTCATGCACTGATCCAAGTTTCCATCATTTTTCTGATTGGTGTATTCGCAAACTGGTTATTTAATTTTCTATGTGTGACCATTTCCGTTGGCTCTTTAAAGAAATTACGTGATGGCTTATTTAAACACATGGAAACCTTGCCTATTGGCTACTTTGATACCCATGCCCATGGGGACATCATGTCAGTCTATACCAATGATATTGATACGCTACGTCAATTATTATCGCAAAGTATTCCGATGGCTCTTTCTTCATTGATCACGATCATTACCGTATCGATTTCCATGTTGATCTTAAATATTCCTCTGGCCTGTGTCACTTTTGCGGTTGGTGCTTTGATGATCCTTGTTTCCAAAAATGTGTCAAAAAAATCCAGCACCTATTTTATTCGCCAACAAAAAGATCTGGGTACGGTCAACGGATTTATTGAAGAAATGATCGAAGGAAGTAAAGTCATCAAAGTCTTCAATCATGAACAAGCATCGATTGAGGAATTTAATCAATATAATGAAGATTTGTTTCATGCCGCCGACCAAGCCAATAAATATGCCAATGTCCTAATGCCAATCTTAGGTAATATGGGCTATATATCTTTAGTATTAAATGCGTTAGTAGGATCTATCTTAGCCATCAATCATATGGGTGGCTTAACTTTAGGAACCATTGCGGCTTTTATCCAGTTGAACCGATCTTTCAATGGTCCCATTGGTCAGATTTCAACCCAATTAAATGCGATCGTCATGGCTCAAGCCGGTGCGCAACGAATCTGTGAACTCCAAGATGCTGTAAGCGAAGTCGATGATGGCCGAGTCACCTTGGTCAATATGAAACAAGATGAACAAGGAAATTGGCATGAATGCCATGAAAATACAGGTCATTGGTTCTGGGCGCATCCACGTAAAAATGGAACCGAATATGTTGAATTAAAAGGCGATGTTCGCTTCTTGGATGTTTCCTTTAGCTATACGCCGAATAAAGAAATTCTCCATGATATCAATTTATTTGCGAAACCCGGTCAAAAGATCGCGTTTGTTGGACCAACCGGGGCAGGTAAAACCACCATCACCAATTTGATCAATCGCTTCTATGACATCCAAAAAGGTTCCATTACCTATGATGGCATTGATGTTAAATTGATCAAGAAAAAAGACCTGCGTCAATCTTTAGGTATCGTCCTTCAAGATGTTAACTTATTTACCGGTACCGTGATGGATAATATTCGTTATGGAAATTTAGAAGCCAGTGACAACGATTGTATTGCCGCCGCAAAATTGGCCAATGCACATGAATTTATCATGCACTTGGAACATGGCTATCATACGATCATCAATAGTAACAGTTTATCGCAAGGTCAACGACAACTTCTTTCCATTGCGCGTGCAGCTGTTGCCAATCCACCGGTCTTGATCTTGGATGAAGCAACATCTTCCATTGATACCCATACCGAACGTATCGTTCAAGAAGGTATGGATAAACTGATGGAAGGCCGTACGGTCTTTGTGATTGCGCATCGTTTATCTACGATACAAAATGCCAATGCCATCATGGTCTTAGAACAAGGTAAGATCATCGAACGTGGTAATCATGACGATCTATTAAAACAAAAAGGTAAATATTATCAATTATATACAGGATCATTTGCCGATAATGCCTAAGAGAAATTCTCTTAGGCATTAATATTTTCCCACAAAAAAAGGCAAAGCCAAGCCTTGCCTATCGGGTAATTTCATTGACCAATTCCTGATCTTTTGGTGTCGTTAATACATCCGTCGTTTTCTTACCTGGTGCCGTCTTTGTGATCTTGATATAGATCTGACTCGATTGAGGATGCGAATTATCTACCACATAATTATATCCATCGACTTCGAGATCATACATCTTTCCTTTACTGCTATTGGTGAAATAGGTCTTGATCGGAAGCAAATTATCCACAACACTATATGCTTCTTCCGTGATTTGATTGATCGTGGCTTGATCGGCGTCATCCGCACAATCTAAATTCACACGTAAAGTCGCACTTTCCAAAGTGACGGTCACATCGGATACACCACTAATTTGGGCAACCTTTGTTTGCACTTCGGCTATATTTTCCGTTGTGATCTTTGGATCTAAATCACCATCTTGGAAACGATTGCCCTCAACGGGTCGATCACTGCCGATGGCACTCGTTCCTACGACATATAATACGAAAACAATGGGAATCGCAATCAAGATCAACGTGATCCAAACAAGTTTATGTCCCTGTTTTCGTTTCACCTTCTTCATTCGTTTCGGTTTTCTTGTTTTTTCTTCTTGCATAGCATGTCTCCTGGCTTTCATTATAACATACTCTGCAAACTACATGGAAGTCACACTGACCACTTCCGTCGAGTTTGCGGCTCGCTTCATCATGCAGTACACCTTATCATTATTCGTGATCCGTACCGTATATTCGCATGTACGTTTTTTGAATTTCGATAAATTTTTTTCTGCACTCTGTGAAACCGCCAACATTTCACCTGCTGTTTTCCCATGCGCGGTAATGTCAATGGTCATTCGCGTGAGGGTATCCCCTTCATACTTGGCAGAGCCAATCACATACGAATTATCTGGCAATACCTTTTGCATGGCTTCTTGGAAAGATGTAAATTGATCGGCGGTCGTTGAATCTTTACTTGTTAAACTGGTACTTGGAACGCGATACCATTTTTCATCTAAAACGGCATATTCTTGTTTATTTCCTTCAAAGTAGCCAGAATACATATATCCGCCCGTATCATCCGCGGTTTCACTACCATTTAATTCATAGGTGGCCACATAGATGGGAATATTATCATTGATCTCATTAAAACGTGAACGCATATAGTTGACCAATTTCGTAGATGTTACTTTCAAATATTGTCGCATTTTTGCTTTCGTGATCTTCGTGTTATTATCGCCGACACGATCATTGACAACCAAGCCCAAAGAAATGCCTTTTAGATCATTTTTCTTATACCAATCCAGCTCATAGATATCCACCAAAATGGTAGCTCCTTTGACCTTGCCATTGCCCGTATCAAATTCATCATTGGTACTTGGATTTAAACCATTGGGATTATCATCACGTAATGTTCCTAAGAGTCCACGTGAGCCATCGGTTGCATCCAATTCATCATAATCCAAGAAAGCATGGGTCTTATAACCAACTTCGCTTGGCGAAAAATATTGTTTGGAAAGATCCATCAAACCATCTTCAATTTGTATCCGGACATCTTCACTCGCAATGATTCCAACATGTTTGACCCGCGTATCACTGGATTCATAGGGTAAGATAGCACTATATTCTTCTTGTTGATCCGATGAAGATTTGGACGAAGTGATCGATGAACAACCACTACCACTTAATAAAGAGGCACAAAGAATGCCTACGAGTATATTACGCTTGTGCATTTTCTACCTCCTGTAAAAATTCATCCTCACTCATCGTTGCTACGCCTAACGTTTGTGCTTTCGTTAATTTTGAACCCGCTGCCGTTCCATAAATGACATAATCCGTTTTCTTTGAAACCGATCCCGATACATTGGCACCTAATGAAACCAAAATGGCCTTGGCCTCGTTGCGCGTATAATGTTCCAACGTACCTGTCAATACACAAGTTTTATTCGTAAATCGACTTTGTTGGATCGATTTCTTCGTTTGCGTCATACACAAACCTTGATCTTGTAAGACCTGTATCAAATGGATATTCTTTTCTTCTTGAAAAAAGGCAACGATGCTTTCGGCAGTAATTTGACCAATATCTTTGATCTGGATCAAATCATCGATCGAAGCTTGTCGCAAGGCATCCATCGAACCAAATGCATTCGCTAAGATCATGGCTGCTTTCTTACCAACTTGTCGAATTCCTAAGCCAAATAATAAAACACCTAATTCTTGTTTTTTGCTGGCTTCAATTTGTTCCAGTAATTTATCCACAGATTTAGCTTGGTAATGTGGTTTATTCAATAATTCTTCGCGATGATCTTTCAAAAAATAAATATCTTCAATGGAATTCAATAAGCCCCAATCATGTAACTGTTCAATTTTTTTATCACCGAGCGTTTCAATATCCATCGCATCTCGGGATGCAAAATGAATCATGCTTTCTACAACACGAGCTGGGCAATCTTGATTCACACAATAATGCGCTGCCTCATCTTCAAAACGCACCAATTTTGAACCACAAACCGGACAAGTAGATGGAAAGATGTACGGCTTTTGTGTCCCATCACGACGTTGTGGAATGGCTCGCACAACTTCTGGTATGATCTCACCGGCCTTATGGATCACAACAATATCGCCAATACGCAAATCTTTATGAAGGATCATATCTTCATTATGCAAAGTAGCTGCTTGTACAGTGGTTCCTGCCACGCGAACCGGTTCTAAAACTGCATTGGGTGTGATCTTGCCAGTTCTTCCCACACTCAATTGAATATCCAACAAACGCGTCTGGACTTGTTGAGCTGGAAATTTATACGCAATCGCATAACGTGGTACTTTAACAGTCGTACCCAAACGAGAAGAATCCGTTAAAGAATTCAATTTAATGACCATACCATCGATCTCATATGGTAAACTTTCTCTTTTCTCACCAATTTCTTGAATGAATGCCCAAATTTCATCCGCGTTCTTACAAACTTTACGAATGGGATTGACTCGAAAATGAAGCTCATGCATTTTTTCTAGTGCTTCTTCTTGGGTCAAAATGCCAAAATCCTGCGCATTTTGAAAATAATACCAATAGGCATCCAATTTTCGCGAAGCACAGATGCGTGAATCCAATTGACGAATCGAACCAGCTGCGGCATTGCGCGGATTCGCAAATGGCTTTTTATGAGCTGCTTTTTGTTTCGCATTCAATTTTTCAAAACTTTGTTTGGGCATATAGACTTCACCACGTACTTCTACATGCTGCTGAGTAGGAATATGCATCGGAATCGAAGGAATGGTACGGATATTATTGGAGACATCTTCTCCCACCGTTCCATCACCGCGAGTCACAGCACGGATGAATTCCCCATTATCATAGGTCAGTGACATAGCCAATCCATCGTATTTACATTCCACTACATATTCTGCATCGGTAACGCTTTCTTCAATACGGCTACAAAAAGCACGGATCTCATCCAGATTAAAAATATCGGAAAGCGACAACATCAAAGATGTATGGGTCACTTTTTCAAATCCATCTAAGACCGACCCAATGATGCGTTGACTGGGCGAATTGGCATCGTACATTTCCGGATGTTTTTGTTCCAAATGAATCAATTCATCCAATAGACGATCATATTCTTGGTCAGGTACCGTTGGATCATCATAGACATAATATGCGATCGAATATTCTTCTAATATTTTTCTGAGTTCTAGAATTCGTTTCTTTTCATCCATATAAATATACCTATCAATGTTTGTATTATATCACGATTCCCGTTTCTTGAGAGATGGATGTAGGATATTCAATTTTTTCACACCAATCTTATGATCAAACGCAATCGTTGCCACACGGCCTTCAACCTTAATGATCACACCTTGTCCATAGACCGTATGTTCCACAATATCTCCCTTCCGATATTTGGATTTATGACCAGCTTTCGGTGTCGAAGATAAAATTGGTTTTGATGCTTGATGTTGACTTGTCTGCATCGCATCCGATTCAATAAAAGAGGCAGGAATCTCTTTTAAGAACTGGCTTGGTAATTTATTTCCTTCCAACATATAGCTATAGCCACGATTGTAAGTAATATATAAAACTTTTTTTGCCCGGGTCATGGCAACATAACACAAGCGTCTTTCTTCTTCCAAGGCAGCATTGCCACCTTCATCCAAGGAACGTAAGCTTGGAAAGATACCATCATTAAAATTTACCAAGAAAACCGTATCAAATTCCAATCCTTTGGCAGCATGGACGGTCATCAAAAGTAAATGATCTGAATTGGCCACCTCATTCCGATCGGTAAATAACGAAATATCTTGAAGATAGGTTTCCAACGTGGTATCTGGATTTTCTTGTACCGTTTGTGCGATATCTTGTTTTAATTCTTTCAAGTTATCGATACGGGTTGTATCTTGTTCTTTTTCCAACATATCCATATAACCGGATCGTTCCAATACATAATCCAGGAAATCTTCTAATGCATAATCATCTCGATGCGAGCGTAAATCATCAATTAAATGAACAAAGTCTTCACAACGTTTTTTTGTTGCTCCCGAAAGATCTTGACTATGACGCATGGTCTCTAACATATTGAGATGACGAGCGGATGCTTCTTCCTGAATTTTTTGAAGCGATACGGCACCAATTTTTCGACGAGGCTGATTGATCACACGAGTCACAGCTAAGTCCAGCGAAAATTGTTGTGGATCTTCTGTATCCGGATGGGTACATAATTTCAAATACGATAAAGCATCTTTAATTTCCTGTCGTTCATAAAAGCGAATCCCGCCATAGACAACATAAGGAATATTGGCTTGTCGCATTCGTTTTTCAAATGCCCGAGATGTGTAATTGGATCGATACAATACGGCCATATCCGCATAAGAAATGCCTTGATCATGGCGTTGTTTCACCAATTTGGCTACATACAATGGTTCTTGATCATCATCCAACTCACAATGTACATGAATCTTATCCTTACCTGGCAAATTGGTGAATAGATCCTTTTTGATGCGCGATTGATTATGCGCAATGACCGCATTGGAAGCATTCAAGATGGGTTGTGTGCTTCGATAGTTCTGATTCAAGATCACAGTTTGACAATCAGGAAAATCTTTATCAAAACGCAAGATAATATCAACCGATGCCCCCCGCCATGTATAAATCGTTTGATCGGGGTCCCCCACCACACACAATTTGGTATCAGGTCCGGTCAATAAACGAATGATGCCATATTGGGTTGGATCCACATCTTGAAATTCATCCACATGAATGTAATCCAAGCGATTTTGCCATTTTTTTCGAACTTCGCGATCAAAGTTCAATAAATGATGGCCTTCCAATAATAAATCATCAAAGTCAAATGCCTTCATCTCCTTTTTTTTCTTTTCATAGTTGCGATACAATTTGACCATGATTTCTTGCTCTTCTGTTTGCACATAATTTTCAGCTTCTTCCGGATCCACATGTGCCATTTTATGACTGGAAATAAAGCCAATCACTTTATTCAATGGAAAACTTTTCTTATCGATATCCAACTCTCGATAGAAAGGATTCAATATGGATCGTTGATCATCGCTATCTAAGATCGTAAAGGATTTTGGATAGCCTAACTTATCCGCATCTTCACGTAATATTCGTACACACAAAGCATGAATCGTTGAAATACGCACACTATATGCATCTTCTCCAAGTAAATGGATCAGGCGTTCTTTCATTTCATTGGTTGCCTTATTCGTAAATGTGATGGCAAGAATACGACTGGGATATACGCCAATCTTGTTGACCAAATATACGATACGTGCCATCAATACACGTGTTTTTCCAGATCCAGCCCCAGCAATGATACGCACATGCGAATCAATGGTCGTTGCTGCTTTATATTGATTTTCATTTAAAGAGTCCAGTACTTCTGTCATTTTATCACCGTGCTTTATCATATCACGGTTCAATTTGTTATGTATAGAATGAATACCATCTATTGTTTTCTTTAATTAGACAAACCAAAAAAATTGCGCTAGAGTATGCCTAAGGAAGGGTGAGAAATATGTCAACACAAAAAGAAACACATCGTATCGTACTTGTCGCTTTAGGCATTGCGTTAGTTGCCATTACAACACTTTTGATTCGGATTCCCAATGGTCTTCAAGGATATGTCAATGTGGGCGATGCTGTTATTTTTATCTTCGCTGCATTGGTTGATCCAATCGACACATTATTGATTGGTGGTATTGGTTCTGCCATTGCTGATGTTGCAGGTGGTTATGCCTACTATGCGATCTTTACCTTGATCATCAAAGGCATTGAGGGCTATGTCGCCAGTCGTTTATACAAACAATGGAACAAAGGTTGGTTCGCATTTATCATTGCTGCTCTTTGCATGATTGGTGGTTATATCATTGCGGACAGTATCGTGAATCAAAGCATTTGGTTAGGTCTTGCTTCGGTCGCCGGAAACCTTGTACAAGGTGGTGCCAGTGTGATCATTGCGATCGCATTAGAACCAGCCATTAAACGAGCCGCCATTAAACGATTTTCTTTTTAGTCAGCTAAGCTGACTATTTTTTTTATTAAAAAAAGCCCAGTTACCTAGGCTTGATGAATAAATCCGCTTTCTTTGATGCATTGTTTGATATAAGGCACATCCTTTGGATTGGCAATGATCGCGTGAAAATATAAACTACGATCCTCTTCTTCCAGTAAAGCATCGATCATTGTCGCATCGTCTTCCATCCATTGCGTAAAATAAAATTGTTTGTTGTCATAAGAAATCGGGTCTTCATGTAATAATTCATCCAAATGCGAACAAATATCCGATTTTTTACTAGCCATCAGTAACCAGGACCACTGGGACTCATCCTTATAAGGAGCCATCAAACATAAGGCTTCATTGACCGGATCCACACTTCTTTCACAGGCACCATCAGCAACGACCTTCACATCATCGAATAGATGATACACTTCTTGGGTACGATATTGGATGGCTTCTTGTTCCATCGCATGTGCATGTTCCAATTGTGGTTGGCGCCCTAATTGTTGACACAGATCTTCATATACATCCAAGGGCAACGAAATATGTGGATCTTTCCGATTTGCCAATTCAATAAAATCACAAATTTCATTGGCATGTTTGATCGTATCCGCATTCATGGTCGCATACGGACCGACGCCTTCTTTCGCCAGTGTCACCAATGCGGCATTCTTATAATAACGGGCATTCTTTTCCCAATCGTTCCAAACAAAGAAGCTATCCATCAGATCATGCGCTTCCATGCGTGCAAATTCAGAAATATCCATATCCCCAATGGCGGTGGAAATACGTCCATCTTTTTCAATGGGTAAAAAATACGTTTGATCATAAATATAATTCATATTTCTGACTTCCGGATTTTTCAGCAATAGATCCTTTAAATAGACAATTTCATCTTCATAGATATGGTGTAAACGATGAAAATCTTCATCTGCATCAAAATCCAGATCATCAATCAATTCATATTCCCCTGGACATTCGGTTTGAATATCTTTACAAAACTCCACCGCAAAAGCATGGAAACCAGCGCCGCCATGTCGTGTATTCGCTTCGATGATCACATCATCGTCTTCTTCGGTAATCACAATATTCCCTTGTACACAAGCATAGATCACAACACGATCTGCTTGTTCTTCTATTTGCATATGTTCACGCGCACATAGAGCACCCATGACTTGATATAACTCATTTTTTTCTTTTTCGTTTCGATCCTTACAAATCATCCGTACAAACATTCTTTTGACCTCCTAGATCCATCCATGAGATTTCATTATAAAGAGCCACATTGTTAAAGTAAAGGCAGATACTAATGTCGTCAAAGAAACAACAGCCGCACTGAGTTCTCCTTTATGATGCATATTGATGGCCATCACATAACTGGATACGGTCGTTGCTGAACCCATCATCACCAATAAAGCGACGATGTAACTATTGCGAAAACCCATTCGAATGGCCAATGGCATAAACAAAGCAACAAAACCAACCAATTTCATAAAAGTGGCAACAAGAGTTTGTTTCCATACTCTTCTCATACTATGAAATTCAAAGGCAGCTCCCATCGCAATCAGAGATAACGGTGTTGCCAGATTTGCCACCGATTGTACCACTTTGCCAAAAATAACGGGATATGGCAAGTGACAAACCGACCAAAATAAACCAACCACAATGCCAATGAGAATGGGATTGGTCAATATTCCAATCAGGCTTTGTTTGATGGCTCCTGCCTTTTTTTCGGAACTGGTCAACGTCAAGATAATGACGGCTGCTACATTGTATAAAGGAACCGTACCGATGATCATTAAAGGAGCCATACCAGAAGATCCATAAATATTTATGATAAATGCTAAACCAAGAATGGCTGCGCTACTGCGATACGTCGCCTGAATGAATTCGCCACGTTCGGCTTTATCATGCATGGGTAACGATAACAGAAAAGCAATGCCAATGGATGCCAAAGTGATGACAAAACAAAATAACACATATTTCCCATTCCAGGCTTTCGCAAAATCTTGTTGTGCAAGATCTTGAAATACCAGAACCGGAAGAGCAATTTGAAACGCAAATCGATTCATCTGATTGGCAAGCGCTTTATCGAGTATGTGAACTTTTTCAAAAAAATATCCCAAAACGATCAATAAAAAAACGGGCATCGTCGCTTCTAAACTAAAAATCAAATTATCCATGGGTTTATTATATCACGAAGTTACTATATAATATCCATATGAATCAAATCGCAAAAGACTGGAAAGACTATGAAGTCATCGATACCGGAAATAAAGAAAAACTAGAACGTTGGAATCACATTGTATTGCGTCGTCCGGATCCCGTTTGTATCTGGCCCATTGAAGATGCCACTCCATGGCATCAAGCCGATGCCATCTATCATCGCTCCCACAAAGGGGGTGGCTATTGGGAAACCAAGAAACAAACCAAAGAATTCTGGACCATTGGTTATAAAGAATTGCGCTTTAAGATCAGTCCTACAGGATTCAAACATACCGGTCTATTTCCGGAACAAGCCGCAAACTGGGATTTTATCATGAAGTCCATTCGTAACTCCCAACGTAAAGATATTCGTATCTTGAATTTATTTGCCTATACAGGTGGTGCCACCATGGCTGCGGCCAAAGCAGGTGCCAATGAAGTTGTTCACGTAGATGCAGCAAAAGGAATGATCCAATGGGCGAAAGAAAATATGCAACTCAATCATCTAGAAGATCATAAAATTCGTTTTATTGTCGATGATTGTTTAAAATTTGTGAAACGAGAACAACGTCGAAATCGAACCTATGATGGTATCATCATGGATCCACCAAGCTATGGTCGTGGTCCCAAAAAAGAACTCTGGAAATTGGAAGACAATCTCTATGAGTTGGTCAATGAAACACAAAAGCTATTGAGCGAGGATCCTCTATTTTTCATCGTGAATTGTTATACAACAGGGTTTTCTTGCCAAACTTTACAAGAAACGCTACAAAGAAGTGTACAAAAAGAACATGGTGGATCCATTGAAACAGGTGAAAATCTATTACCAGTGACCCATGATCACAGTGTCTTGCCCTGTGGTATTTTTGGCCGTTGGATTCCATAACATTGTTTGCGCAGAATTTTCTGCGTTTTTTTTCATTTCCATCAAAAAAAGCTGCCTTCGTAAAAGACAGCTTGCAGGGATATATTATTTTTTTTGGATGGCACCAACTGGACAGCTTCTTTGTGCTTCTTCAGCTGCTGGATCTTCCGTATCCACATCTTTCGCATGGGCTTGATAACTATCCTCACCCATTTCAAACACATCTGGACAAAGGCCCACACACATACCACAACCGATGCATTGATCATTGACTTCGTATTTACTCATCTAAAATCCTCCCATCTCGAGAAATCGTTACGACTTGCCATGGAATAAATTTGCCACTGGCTTGTAAGGCTTTTTTTGCAGCCATTTCCAAACCACCGCAACAAGGCACTTCCATTCGTACGATTTTCACGCTTTTGATCGTATTACGAGAAAGAATCGCTGTTAATTTTTCACTATAGTCGACTGGATCCAACTTTGGACAACCCACACAAACAATATGTCCTTGGATAAAATCTTGATGAAAATTCGCATAGGCATAGGCCGTACAATCCGCCGCAATCAATAATTTCGCATTTTCATAAAAAGGAGCTTCCATTGGCAATAATTGAATTTGGACAGGCCATTGTCTCAATTGACTTTGTTGCACCAAAGAAACCTGTTCAACATCTTTTCTCTCAAACATTTGTACTTGATGGCCTGGACACATATTACTTTGCTTATGTCGTTGTACCGCAATTTCATCATAAGCAGCTGCTTCCCTTTTTTGAATCTGGATGGCTTGCGTTGGACATTCTGGTAAACAATCGCCAAATCCATCACAATAATCTTCACGAATTAAATGCGCTTTTCCATTGATCATTTCAATGGCTCCTTCATGACAGGCTTGTGCACAAGCACCACATCCATTACATTTGGATTCATCAATCGTAATAATATCTCTTAACATCTATGCTTCCTCCTATTTATTACTATAATGAAAGAACCAATCTTATTTCGTTTGATTTCCAACAAATTAACTAATTTGCCAACGAATATGCGACCCTTTATCATCTTTTGTGACGATCAATTGATCTTCGATTGACTGTTTCAATTCATCCACATGACTAATCAAACCAATCATTTTTGTACCGGTTGACATACGTTGTAAAACGCGAATGGCTTGTTTACGTGCATGATCATCCAAGGTACCAAAGCCCTCATCAATAAATAAGATATCCAATTGGATACCAGATGCATGGGCTTGAATTTCATCAGCCATTCCTAAAGCTAAAGAAAGGGCAGCCATAAATGACTCTCCACCCGACAAGGTACGAACTTCACGAGTTTGTCCGGTCACATGGGAATAGACCATAAAATCAAGACCTCGATTCTTGCCTTCACCAGCTGTTTCGACATCTTTCATCCGCAATTCAAACATGCCCGAAGACATTTCTAAGAACCGAGCATTGGCTGCATCCAGGATACGAGCTAAATACGTTCGTTGCACATAGGTTTCAATATCCATACGAGATCCTGGTATATTTCCCGATAATTGTCGATACAATCGATCATACATTCCATACATATGTAGCGTATTTTGGTGTTGTTGCCACTGCGCTTTGATCTTTTGCATCGTTTTCTGATTATTGTCAAATTGCGACAACGATCGCACGGCATGCTCGGAAGTTTCTTTGGCCGTTTCTTCTATCGATCGTAGTGTTTCTTCCATTTTTTTGATATCCGGTCTTGGTCGATTTTTGATCAATTGCTGTGCATCTTGAATCTGAGTATGGATCGCAATGATCGATCGTTTAAAGGTATCCACAGATCGTTTCCAAGTTTCCACATCTTCTTTGGTATATTGCGTGACATAGGTTTGCCAATCATCGATGGGCTGTTCTTTCTGTTGTTTAAGAAAAGTAGCCTGTGTGCTTTCCATCCATTGTTTTCTTTGTGGAAGTTCCTGTTCGTACTTGCTTTTCAATGTTGCCAAACGATGCCATTCGTTCGACACTTTTTCTAGATCATCATGGATCGTTTCATATGCCTGTTTCTTGTTTTTCATTTCACCATGTTTATCTTGCCATTGTTGCTCAGCCTGAAACAACGATTCAAACGGTGTTGCTTTTTTTAATGTCTCTTTTTGTACCTGCCACTTTTCTTTTTGTAGCGAAAGATCCTGTTGGCGCGTTTGACAAGCTAAGATCTTTGTTTCCATATCCTGGATTTGTGAAGTCATTTTTTCTATTTCTATGGTACTCTTTTGAAATCGTTTTTGATCATTTTGCCATTGATTCCATTGATCTTGATACATTTGATAAGCGGTAGTAAAATCTCCCTCATGTTGATTGCTCAATTCTTGTCGTTTTTTTGTCATCGCATCAATATCATAAGCCATCTTTTCTCGTTCTGTATCTAAGCTTTGTACCAAAGCTTGTTGTTCATTGACTTCTTCTTTTGTGATCGTATCTTCTTGTTGACTAGCCGGATGAGGATGTTGACAAGAACCACAAACAGGACATGGCTTTCCTGGTTCTAATTGAGCAGCGAGCAAACCGGCTTGGGTATCATAAAACTGATTGGATACTTGGTGATAACTGATCAAAGCTTGATCGTGTTCAAAAGCAATATTTGTGTAATCTCCTTGCTTCATTTTTATCTTTGCGTCTAATTCATCCATTTGATCCAAGTCTTTGTCCCAAGCATCCAATTCTTGTTTTTGATTTTCCAATTGGAGCTTACGAACATCTAGATCTTTTAACGTATCCAAGATGGTTTGATGCCTCTCTTGATCTTTTTTCAAACGGATTCGTTTCTCTTCCAACGTTTTTAGATCCGAAACATTTTGTTTCTGATCATCATTGACTTGTTTCAATAACGTATCACAGTGATCGATTTCTCCAAACGTTTTGCGAGCTCTTTGTACTTGTTCTTCCAACGCATGATACCCTTTCATCCATGACTCGTATTGTTTCTTTTCCTGCGCTTCTTTTGTTTGTAGATCAATCATACGTTCATGAAGTTTTGGTTCTTTTTCCTTTACCTGTAACAGATGGGTTTCTACTTCCTTATATAAATTGAGAGCTTGCGTATATTGTTGATACAACTGATGTAGATGCCATGCTTGTTCCGTTTTCTGGATCCAATCTTCTTGCTTTTGAATATTTGGTTTTTGTCTTTCCAATTCTGCTTTTTTCTTGTTCGCTATGGATAAAGATGTATAGGCCTCTTCCAAATGGATGGCTTGTTGAAACAATGTATAGTACGTATCCCTTTCTTTTTGAGCTTGCTGGTTTTTTTCATTCCATCTGTCACTTTCTTGCTTCTCGGATTTTAAAGCCGCTTGTAACTGTTGAATATACGCCTCTAAGTCATTGTTTTTCCCATCGATGATCATTTGTCGATTGGCTATCAAAACGGGGTCATCACATTCAAAATGTTCAAATTCAGAAAACAAGCGCAACTGAAATTGATGAAGATCATTTTCTCCTTGTTTCTTTCGTTCATTCGCTTGATCAATGATCTTCTGATAAAAATCGGTATGAAAGAGCTTACGGAAGATGGCTTTTTTATCATCGGAATGGGATCGCAATACATCCATAAATTCGCCTTGAGCGATCATGGCCACTTGCATAAATTGTTCTTTGGATAATCCCATAATTTGTTCGATCTTCGCATTGGTTTCTTTTGGTGGATACACGCGTCCATCGGGCATGATCAAAGAGACAGAACCATTTTCCGCTTTTTCCTTACGTTGCCCTTTTTTAGGCCCTCGTTTATACATCTGATAATGAGCCGGCACGCGATGAATCGTATATTTTTGACCATGGTCGGTAAAAGTCAATTCAACATAGGGAGTCGTATCATACGAACTAAATTGACTTTGGAGGATAGCTCCCATTTTTTTATTATTGTTGGAACTGGCTTGGCCATATAACGCAAAAACCAATGCATCAAAAATGGTTGTCTTCCCGGATCCAGTATTTCCGGTGATCAAGAAAAGATTTTGATTGGGCTTATCAAAATCAATCGTTGTTGTTTGTGCATAAGATCCAAACGCACATAGCGTCAATGTATTGGGTTTCATTCTTCCACCTCCAGTACAGCATTCAAGATATCTTTTAAAGCCCTTTCTTCTTCCGTATTCATTGGGCCTAAAAATTGCGAGCAAAGCGTCCATGGATCGGCGATTGGTTCGCTCGAAGAAATCGTTTGATAGCTCGATGTATATCCAAATGCTCGTTTGATTTCCAATAGATGAGGAAAAGCTGTGCGCAGTTGTTTTTGGATTTCAGCTACATAGATATTGGTTTGATCGGTCAGTTCCAACGAAACATAATCCTCACAAGCTTGATCCAATAACGTTTCCAAAGATCCCGAGAGTTTACGAATCGGATGGAGTGGAGCTAATGGTAAATATTGGATCGCAATCTTTTCTTTTTCTTTGATTTGAATCATCACGATATGTTTTTCTTGTCCAGTTTCACTAAGTGAATACGGCATGGGTGTACCACAATATTGAATGGTCTCCTTCCCAACTTTCGTTGGTTTGTGGATATGGCCTAAAGCAACATAATCAAAAGGAGCCAAGATATCACTATAGATTTGATCGATATTGCCTACGGTACAAACTTCAGAATCCATTCGTTCAATCGAGGATGGATCACTTCCTTTTGGTACAAAAAATTGATGCGCTACAAAAATATTTCGTATGGATGGATCGATATGTTCTCGTTGCAACAATTTTCGCATCGAAGCATCATACGATAATCCATCCTCTTCAAAAATAGAACGGACCATGGACGGTTTAATGAATGGTAACAAGAAGAAACGCACAGGTCCATAGGCATCGTTTATATCAATCGTAAAGATGGATTCGGTTTTATTTTGTGGTGGCTGACCAATCATATAGATATTTTGTTTCGATAGGATATGACGAAAACAATCAATGCGTGGTGCACTGTCATGATTTCCTGAAATCATCATGAATACGCAAGAGGGTAAAGCCATTGCCAAAGTGGAAATAAAAGCATCAAATAATTCAATGGCTTGAGCACTTGGCACGGCTTTATCATAAATGTCACCAGCAATGAGGATGACATCAGGCTTTTCTTTTTTTGCATAGGCAATAATTTGATCAAAGACATATCTTTGATCTTCGATCAAATCATAATTCATAAGATTCATACCAATGTGTAAATCGGATAAATGAAATATTTTCATGATAACCTCCCTATTCTCTAGTTATAGTATCATTTTATTAATTTTCATGTTTTTTTAAAGTATCTCTAATTTTTCATAGGATAAAGTACTCTCGTTTAGGGAGGAATTTATGAAATCACATCGTAAGATTGTCGCTTGTGCCTTAGTATTGGCCTTGATGTTAAGTGCATGTTCGACAACCAGCACAACGCAAATCACTGATACCGGTGATACCGTATTGAAAAATACGAATTTTGATTCTTTGGAAAATCGAAAGAAAAAAACCGTGGCTGCTATGGTCGAAACGGTTTATTCGACCGATTATTCGAGTTCGGTTAAAGAAAATATCGATGATCTAAAGAACCAAAAGGACTATACCGATGAAGATATGTTGATCATTCATGATCCATATGGAACCAATCATTTGTCTTTATATGTTTACTTCAAGACCGATAAAGCCGTTCAAGTATCTTATACGATCCAAGCGAAGAATACGTCCGATTTTAGTGAAACGGTTGAAAAAAGCGCCAAGAAAACGCATGAATTTACTGTACTTGGATTGATTCCAAATACGACCAATACCATCACCTTTACATTAACGGATGCGAATGGTAAAAAGACGACAAAGACCATCAAATACAAGATGGGCAAAAAATTAGGCGTAGAAGAAACCAATTTGGAAGTTACGGCCAATAACGAAACCCAATCTTTATCCAATGGTTTATATGCGATCTTAGGCAATGACAGTGATGATCAAGATTTTGTTTATTATTATGACAATAATGGAACCCTTCGTGGTGAAACGCCCATTATCGGTTATCGTGCCCATCGTTTATTGTTCCGAAACGGTTTGATGTATTACAGTATTTCCGAAACCAAAATAGCAGCTGTCAATTCTTTCGGACAAGTCAAGAAGATTATCCATACGGGTGATTATGAACTCCATCATGATTATTGTTTCGATGATGATGGAAACTTACTTGTCTTAGGAAGTAAGGAAGGGAAATCATATAGTGATTCCAGTAGTGAAGATCTGATCTTGCGCATAGATCCAGATACCGATAAGATCTTACAAGTCGTCGATCTAGGTGATATTTTAGGTGATTATAAAGCCACAGCGCATAAAGCCAGTATTACCAATCAAGAAGGTGTCGTTGGTTTAGATCGGATCCATATCAATGCCATTCAATGGTTGGGAAATGATACGGTCATTTTATCGAGTCGAGAAACTTCATCCATCCTTAAAATTAGTCATTTATTTGATGACAGTCCAAATATTGATTATATCATTGGTCAACAGAATTTCTGGGATGCTACATATGGAGATAAGGTATTGAATCAAGTTGGTACGTTCGCAAATACAGGTGGCCAACATAGTGTAAACATTGAATACGATGATAGCTTAGCCGATGGTCAATATTATTTATACATGTTCAACAATAATTATGGTCAGTCACCAACACAAACATACGATTGGACGCAAATTGATGGTATCCAAACAAAGACCAATTCAAATTTAAGTACAACGGAATTAGCTCAAGCCTCTTCGTATTACTACAAATATTTAGTAGATGAAAATGCTGGTACGTATGAATTGGTACAATCCTTTGCAGTTCCTTATTCTTCGCATGTATCAAGTGTTCAGGAATTAGCTGGCAATATTATTGTGGATTCGGGATTCCAAGGTATCTTTGGTGAATACACAAAAGATGGTACGTTATTAAAGCAATTTCAGATGAAATTAAATAAATATATGATCTATCGCGTATACAAATACGACTTTGATGGATTCTACTTCAATAAATAACAAAAAAGAGCTGTGCAAATAGATCCATCTACTTGTCTACAGCTCTTTTCTTTTGATCCATACAAAAGAACCAGCAGAAGCAAGACCCATTTGCTTCTACTGGTTCCAAATTGGACTTATTTATTCAACCGGTAATACTGTTCCTTTGAATTCATCTTTGATCCATTTTTTCGTTTCATCGGATTTTAAGATCTTGACCAAAGCTTTAACGGCCTTACTATTCTTATTGGTTTCTTTTACGGCAATGACATTACCATATGTTTTGGCAACTTCACCAGAACTGGATTCACTGGCCAATAGCTTATCGGTAACTTTTGCATCCAATGCATAGTTTCCATTAATGACACCAAAATCAACATCGGCTAATTTTGAAGCAATTTGGGCGCCATCCATTTCCACTAAATCTAAATTATGTGGATTGGAAGTAACTGCTTTTAAAGTAATCTTGGTTGTCGTTGGCGTTACGCTCTTTTTCAATTTGATCAAACCTTGATCTTGCAGCAACAACAAGGCACGAGCTTCATTGGATTCATCATTTGGAATGGCAATTTGGGCACCATCTTCAATTTTGTCAAGATCATCACTCTTTCCAGCATAAATGCCCATTGGCTCAAAATGGATCTTTCCAGCAGATACTAGATAACCATCATCCCCTTTTTTGTATCCTTTATCTTTGTTGTAGGATGTTAGATAAGGTTGATGTTGGAAATAATTGGCATCCAAGGAACCATCCGAAGTGGAAGGATCAATTTCTGGATAATCCGAAAATTCTTTGATTTTTAGTTTATAGCCTTTTGCTTCAAATTCTTTTTTTACATGTTTTAAAATAATCGCATGAGGCGATGTTGTTGCGCCTACAGTTAATGTTTTGGTTTGTTTAGCGGCTACATCTGGTACATTGGCAACTACTAATGACAATGCCAAAGTCGAAGCAGCTACGGCTTTAATGATCTTACTTACTTTCATTGTTCTCTCTCCTCTTTTATTTAAGTACACTTAGAATAGCATAGCACATGTTATTTGCATACTAACCAATATTGATATTGGCTATAAATATTTTTTATCGGGTGAACTTTTCAACCAATCGATCACCAATGACCTGAATGACCGAAATGATCAATAAGATCAAGATGATGATGACCAATGTAATATCGCCCATCGATCGATACAAACCATAGCGAATGGCCATATCTCCTAAACCACCTGCACCAATGGTACCAACGATTGCAATTTGACCAACTAAAGCAATCATAGAGATCGTTATCCCCCGAATCATGCCAGGAATGTTTTCACGTAATAATACTTTGAAGATAATTTCTTTTGGGCTTAGTCCCATGGCTTGACTGGCTTCAATGATGCCGGGATCAATTTCCATGATAGAAGTCTCCATTTGTCGTGCAATAAATGGGGCCGTACCAATTACTAAAGGAACCAAGGCGGCTTGCATACCGATGGTCGTTCCGCAAATAAAGCGGGTAACAACCGCAACGGTTGGCACTAAAATGATAAATGGAATGGAGCGAAACAAGTTAATGATCTTGTCCAAGATCCAAAAAATAACTTTATTTTCAAGAATACCTTCTTTGCGGGTCACCACCACAATGACGCCTAAAAACAATCCAATGATCGTTGAGATCACACCACTGACAATCAACATATATAAGGTATCGGCAATGGCACTTGGAAATTCATCCGCATATGCAATGACATTAGAAAACCATGCTTCCATATTTTTTCACCTCCACTTTTACGCCACTTTTCTTAAAATATTCAAATCCTTTTTTGATATCTTTGCTATCGCCTGTAAAAATCGCTTCAATTTGACCAATGGGACTGTCATGCACAATCTCTACATTGGCAAATAATAAATTGATATTCACATTAAATTCACGCGATACTGTGGATATGATTGGTTCAGCCGTATTGGCACTTTGATACTGCAAATGAACTAAAACTTGATTTTCTTTTAATGCGATCAATGGATTGCTTTCTTCAATCAAGGTGTCGATCTTTCTAGTATTATTTGTGGTATTGATAAAGTTTCTTGTGACTTCTTGTTGCGGATCACTGAATACCGAAACAATATCCCCTTGTTCAACAACTCGCCCATTTTCCATGACCGCAATATGATCACACACTTCTTTGACAACCGCCATTTCATGCGTAATGATGACTACGGTAATATGCATTGTTTGATTGATCTTTTTAATCAGATCCAAGATGGTTTGTGTGGTTTGCGGATCCAATGCACTTGTGGCTTCATCACACAATAATACTTTTGGATTATTGGCTAATGCACGAGCAATGGCTACGCGCTGTTTTTGTCCACCCGACAATTGACTGGGATACGAATCTTTTCTTTCTTCCAAATCGATCAATTCCAACAATTCATTCACTCTTTGATTGATACGGTTTTTATCCCATCCAATATGTTCCAATGGCATCGCAATGTTGTCATAGACCGTGCGAGATTTCATCAAATTAAAATGTTGGAAGATCATCCCCATTTTTTGTCGTTCCACTCGCAATTCTTTTGGTGTCAATTTTAATAGATCTTTATCTTCTAAATAAACATTCCCATGATCGGGACGTTCTAATAAATTGATACAACGAACTAAAGTACTTTTTCCTGCTCCAGAAAAACCAATGATGCCAAAGATCTCACCTTTTTGAATATGTAAGCTGACATTTTTGACAGCTTGCACTTCTCCATCTTTGGTTTGGAACGTTTTTGATACATGTTCCAATCGAATCATATTTTCTCTTCTCCTTTTCATAAAAAAAGCCCCATCCATTAGGACGAAAGGCTCCGTGTTACCACCTAATATTCATGAAACAATCACTTGCTTCACCTTATCGAGTACTTCACTCTTGTGCGATAACGAACACAACCGGCATAACTTACCTATCAGTTATGCAACTCCAAGACCATCTTCAACATATATTTTTGATCTGTTTTCACCAACCACAGACTCTCTTTTCAAATGTATATGCCTACTCTTCTTTTCAACGTCTTTGTTTCATTATATCGATAATTTAAGGATTGTCAACATAATTACTATTTTCATACATGATTAATAGGTTTTAGCAAACACGCCAATCTGGATAAAACTGGATCCCATTCTTGATCATGCGATGAATCAAAGGTCGACCTAAGGTTTGAAAATAATGTTCGATCGTTGGTACTTGAAGCACAAGGATATCGGCTCGTTTCCCAATTTCAATGGAGCCGCGATCATCCAAATGATATTCCTTGGCTGGAATCGAAGTCATGGATTCAAGCACAGGTTGACTTGGTACATTCAAACTATTGAAGAGTTGATAGGCTAAGGGCTGAAAACTATAGACATAGCTATTGGGACGACCAAATCCACACGATAAACAAAATGTATTGTAAGTCTTTTCAAACATTTTTCGGGATTCGATAATCGGTACATCGGACGTATTTTTACGCAAAAATACATCTTGTGTCAGCTCATGTCGTAAGAGTGCTTTTTGACTGGTCAATAAGGTCAAGATACCATTCATTTTCATCGCAAACAAAGCCGATCCATCTTGTCGTAATTGATCACCCAAGCGAACATGATGAAATCCTTCATAGTTGCAATCAATGAAAGCAGGTAATACGCATTCCCCACAAGAATCGATCACGACCGTAGCGGGATCTAACCATTTTTTAAAGCTATGAGTACCAAAATCGATGATTCGTTCATGATGAATGGCTAAAAACGCTTGGTGTAATATGGTAAAATGAGCATCACATGTATATAAATTCTCAATATTTTTTATGATCAACGTGGCTTTCATATGTTCATTATAAACTATTTGGGCTGGCTTTTCTTCTATTGATTCTACTTTTCGCTTTGACTATAATAAGTCCAAGTCGGAGGTAAACATCTATGTTTTTCTTTCATCCTATCCAAAAACCGGTGATCGTGACCATTCATGGATTTGGTAAACGACTCCATACAGAATTTGATTCATTCGCCGCTTATTTCGAAAAACGGCGCTATACCGTGATTCAATTTGATATATATGACCTGAATAATCCCAACGATGCAGATCCTCAAGTTTGGATCGAACGTTGTGAAAAGAAACTTTTAGAAGTGACAAAACAATATGAACATGTCATTGTGATTGGTTTTTCCATGGGCGGGGTCATTGCTTCTTATTTAGCATCTATCTTTACTATTGATCAATTGATCTTAGTGGCTCCTGCCTTTGAATACATCAGCGCGCATACGGTACTTGAATATGGCGTAAAAGCCGTTAAAAATATCTATCAAAATCAACCTCAAAAAGAAGAAAAGCCGAGTTCAAAACAAACTTCGGCTTTTACGGAAATTGTAAATACCTATCGCGAATCCATCACATCGGTAAATTGTCCTGTCTTGCTTCTACATGGCTTAAAAGATGAAGTCATTCCGCTTTCCAGTAGTCGAAATGCTTATCAAAAAATCAAAGGCAAACATCGTTTGATTTGTTTTGAAGATGGCAAACATCGCATGTTGTATGACAATACGATCCAAGAAACCATTTTCCCTATCATCGAATTGATGATCACCAATCGGCTGATGTAATGGTAGAAACAACATCAATGCCATTCATAGCCATATTTTCTAAGCCAAATGCATTCCACATAGTTGCAGGATGCATTTTATTATCGTAAGTATCCACACAATCCACCGGAACGATCAAGCGATGTTCCTCCTTATTGTGTTCATTGAGCCAGCTTTGAAAACTCAAAACAAACTGTAAGATACATAGATCTGTACAACAACCTGTAATGATAATGTCTTTGTACCAAGATAATTCATCTTTTAAGAATTCTTGAAAAGCCGGAGCCATAAAGGTATTGGTACTATTTTTCGCTATTGTTCGCTTAATATAAGGTTGTAACGAATCAATCACTTTTGCTTCTTGAGTACCAATGACACAATGAGCAGGAAAGGCCTGAAATTCTCTTGTATGTGGCGGATGATTATCACACACAAACACATTACGGCAATCCAATCCTTTTACTAAACGTTCGATCGATGGGCCGATCGCACCAATGCTTTCATCATGTAAAGCTCCTTCATTGATAAAGCCATTGACCATATCAACCACAAAAACAATGGGGTCCTTTATTTGATTGGCATGGATGGGTACATACTCATTTTTTTCTAAACGTGCCATCTTTTCTCCTTCTAAAAAAGATGTGATCAAGCCACATCTTTTTGTTCGGCTTCATACGCCTTCAATTCTTGTTCAATTTGTTCCTTAAATTCTGGATGCTCTTTGATATATTGTTTCACCGAATCGCGTCCCTGACCAATCTTATCCCCTTTATAACTGAACCAAGAACCACTCTTATGAATGATATCGGCTTCAATACAAAGATCGATCAATTCCGATAAGTAAGAGATACCTTCGCCATAGATAATTTCTAAGGTTGCTGTTTTAAATGGAGGGGCCACCTTGTTTTTGACAACACGCACCTTCACTTTATTCCCGATCATTTCGGATCCATTTTTGATTACTTCCGAACGACGGATATCTAAGCGAACCGATGCATAAAACTTGAGTGCACGTCCACCCGGCGTCGTTTCTGGATTTCCATAAATGACCCCCACTTTTTCACGCAATTGATTGATGAAAATAGCGGTGCATTCATTATGATTCATGATCCCAGCTAATTTACGCATAGCTTTTGACATCATACGGGCTTGTGCACCGACTTGTAGATCACCCATTTCGCCATCCAATTCCGATTGTGGAACCAAAGCAGCCACACTATCGATCACGACCAAATCAACAGCCCCACTGGCAACCAACATATTCATGATGTTCAATCCTTGTTCTCCTGAATCGGGTTGAGATAAGATCAATTCTTCAATATCCACACCTAAATTACGCGCATAAACCGGATCGATTGCATTTTCGGCATCGATGAAAGCTGCACGTCCGCCTGCTTTTTGAACTTCAGCAATCGCATGCAAAGCCAATGTCGTTTTACCACTCGATTCAGGACCGTAAATCTCGATGATACGTCCTTTCGGATAGCCGCCAATCCCTAATGCACGATCCAATAGTAAACTTCCCGAATGAATGGGTTCTACATTGACAGCTGGCCGTTCTCCCAACTTCATGACCGAACCTTTACCATATTCACGTTCAATTTGTTTGACGACATCCTCTAGCAATTTATCTTTATCATTGGTCGTTTCGGTTTTTTTTGTTGCCATTTATTCACACTCCTTTTTCACTTGCACTAACAAGTTATTGATCATTTGTTCCACTACATAGATACGAACTTCATTCCTATCCATCCTATCACATTGAAAAGGAAAGAGATATGTATTTGCTCGGGTCGCAATAGCACAATATACACATCCTGCTGGTTTTCCTTCCATCGTAGATGGGCCCGCATTCCCCGTAAAGGATATCGCAAAATCAACATCCATGATTTGTTGGGTATGTCGCGCCATGGATTGGGCACATGGGCCGGAAACGACCCCATACTCTTCTACGATAGACGGTTCCACATGGACCACTTTTTCTTTTATTTCGGTCCAATAGGTCACAAATCCGCCTTTTAAAACACGACTAGCGCCGGGGACACTGGCAATTGTTGCACTAAATAAACCAGCTGTTAAACTTTCACAACTGGCTATGGTAAAGCCTTGTTTTGTGCATTGTTGAACCAATTCTTCTACTGGTTTCATCACATGCTCTCCAAGACATATTTTTTTAATTTCACAAAATAAATATATCCACTATATAAAGACATAAGCGTAGCCAACCACAACAGGATGGATCCCATTGGAATACCAATCAAGGCAAATGGCCAATTACGCAACAACAGTACACATAAAGCAATCATTTGTAAGACTGTCTTACATTTTCCATAAATACCGGCACTAACGACCCGACCATGCTGAGCAGCAACCATGCGTAGCCCATCCACGATCAAATCACGAGCTGTCATTAAAAGTACGGCAATCAAATTGGCTTGCCCTGTCGCAGCCATCATGATCAATAAGGTATTGACTAATAATTTATCCGCAATCGGATCTGCAAATTTACCAAATGATGTGATCAAATGATTTTTTCGGGCAATACGTCCATCCAAAAGATCGGTGATCGATGCAACCGCAAAGATCAAAAATGTCAAAATATCACGCAAAGCGAGACCACTTCTCCTATCTACCACACCAATAGTCGTAGGAATACATAAATATACAATCACTACGATTGGCACCATGATAATACGTGCCATCGTCAATTTATTTGGTAAATTCATCTTGTCATCTCCTTATTCACTCGTTGTTGTCTGATCGGTCGTTGTCGTATCGGATGAAGTCGTACTATCCGTTGTCGAAGAACTATCGGTTGAATCCGTACTCGTGGATGTCTTTACTTCAAAATACAATACAGCTGGAGTGTCTTTTTCCCAATTGGTTTTTGAGAAAGATACCGATTTGCCATTCAAACGAATCTTGTTGTTGTCATAAGTACCAATCTCTACTTGGATCAAACAAGCAGAATCCACACTGATCGTTTGTTTAAAAGTACCTGAATATTCTTTATCCGCTGAAGAATTGACCAATTGATCATCTTTGTAGACCGCAATCGTACTATCACTCGGTAAAGTGATGGTCAATTGCAACTCTTTTGAACCTTCTACTACATTGGTTACTTCATAGGCATTGTTATCCTTATCCGTAGCTGTCAACGTAATCTCATTGTTTGTCGTTTCTTGTGATGATTTTTGCTGTGCCAATTGTTCAGTTTGTTTTTCTTTTTGTTTGATTTCTGCTTGTCGTTGGGCTTCTTCTGCTGCTAAGCGCCGATTATTCGCATAACTAACACCCATATTGAATAAAGACAAAACCAACACAACAACAATGCCAAGGATCACAATATGATAGGTACGTGCATACTTCGATGCATTCATTCGTTTATTCCAATTGCGTATTCTTGAAAAAACGCTATTACTATTATTTTTATCTTTTTTCGCTTTCTTCGTTTTCGCCCGTTGATGATTAGGTTTCTTTGGTGATTGACTTGTTTTTTTGGGTTGTGGTTTCGGCTTTTGGGCAGCCAATTGCTGTTTGCGAGCTTGCTCATAAGCCGATAAATTTGCTTCGACCTGTGGTTGAATCGCTTGCCAATTCACACCAATGGCTTCGCAATACGACTGCATAAAATAACGAATAAATGAATAATCATCATTAAATACTTCTAAATGATTTTCTTCAATGGCTTCAATGTATTGTGGCGCCAATCGTGTTTGTGAAGATATATCTTGAATAGAAAGCTGTAAAGCTAATCTACGTTGTTTCAATATTTGATAATAAGTCACTATCGTTCCCCCTATAATCCTAATCATTATATCAAAAAATGATTCACCCTTGTAGGTGGATGTCAGTTATTTTTTTATAGTAGTTGACAAAACTGGTCTTTATCTGTCAAAATAGACGTATGCCGATATAGTATAATGGCAATACGGATCCATGGTAAGGATCAACTCGTGGTTCAATTCCGCGTATCGGCACCAGTTCTTTATATAAAAAGGGTTTCAGTGACCATTGGGCAACTCTAGAAACCTTTTTTTGTTTGAGTTTGTATTGACTCAAAGTAAAAATAGCCACTTCTAGGCATTATTAATGATAACTATAGAAAATAAGAGAAGACCAATATCATCCCCTTATAAGATATATTTAATTTTAAAATTCTTGACATCCATCCTTAAAAACTCTTTTTTGTTCAATTTGACATATTTGTCTAAACTTATTTTTCAACACCAACGTCTTGTGCTATTTTAAAGCTATCTAACACAATTAAAGGGAGGATACTATGTCCAATATCTATGAGATGTTTGGTGATTATATGTATAAAGAAACGTTTCGCAATCCGAAACGAGCTCAAAAAATCTTATGTCTAGCCTATGAAGCTTTTGGTCTCAAATCCAAAGTCTTTCCCAATAAAAATTTATCGAAAGCGAATCAATATCTAGCCAATCTTACAATGGATGCCATTGTGAAACCTTTTTCACACCCAGAAAACTCCGTACTGACCAGTATTTTCTTTCCGAGTGAGATCATTCATGCCTTTGGACTGGATCCTCTATGTGCTGAACAATTTTCTGCTTATATCAACGGTGCCAAAGCCACCCGTGCTTTTCGCGAAATTGCTGAAGGTGCAGGCATTGCCGAAACGTATTGTTCCTATCATAAAATTCTTATGGGTGCATCTGAAGTCGGTGTATTACCGAAACCTACCTGTATTGTAAATACATCGATTATTTGTGATGCCAACAATTTGACTTTTCGCCAAGTGGCACAAGATGAAAAAGTTCCTCATTATTACGTAGATGTGCCCTTTGAAAAATCAGAAACATCCGTGCAGTATGTAACCAAACAATTGGAAGAGCTGATTCCTTGGTTAGAAGAAAAAACAGGTCGTACCTTGGATTGGAATGTTTTAAAACAAAATGTAGAACGGTCCAAAGAAACCATCGATACGATCAAAAAAACGTATCTCTATCGAAAAGATCGGTATCTTGCCAATGACCTAACGAGTGAATTATTCCAGGCATTAGCTATCAACACCACATTAGGTACGCCTGGTGCCTTGAAGTTTGCGAAAATGCTATTGGCCGATTATCAGAATGCACCTCGATCACATGCCCATAAAATCGTTTGGATGCACACCAATCCACAATGGCAACAACCATTAAAAGATATCTTTAATTATTCACAAGATTGGCAAATCATCGCGATAGATATGTGTTTTGCGACCTTAGATATTGAAATCGATCCTGAAAAACCATTAGAATCTCTAGCACGCCGCATGGTTTATAACACCTACAATGGCCATGCCAAAGATCGCATTCAAGCGACAGCCAATATGGTCAAACAACTGGATGCCGATGGTGTCATTTGTTTCTGTCATTGGGGTTGTAAACAAACTTGTGGTGCCAGCGCCATGATCAAAAATGAACTCGAAGCTCAAGGCATTCCAACCCTGATCTTAAATGGAGACGGTGTAGATCCGGCCAATTCATCGGATGGCCAGATTCAAACCCGGGTGGAAGCCTTTTTAGAAATGTTGGAGGACCATGCTGCATGATGTACTATACTTGTAAATATACACCCCTAGAAATTTTGGCTGGATTTGATGTGGAAACATGTCGATTGGATCCACATCCAGATACTGTAGATTGTGCCAATGGTTGTGCCCATCCCAATCTTTGTGGATTTGGTAAAGCCCTCATTGAAACGATTCATACACAAAACGTCCGTGAAGTGATCTTAACCGATTGTTGCGATGTGATGCGTCGTATCTATGATGTGTTATTAACTTTTGAAGATCTTGACTTTCTCTATTTTTTGCCTCTACCTCATAAAGGTGGACCACTAGAAGTCAATTTATATGAAGCACGAATCAAAGATTTCATCCAAACCTATGAAGCCTATAGCCATAAAACATTTGATGTAAATAAAGCCATACAAGCCTATCTTCATCAACCCGACTTACCGGATAAGACGGATCCATATATTCGATTGACGGGTGCGCATGGTGGTCATTTGCTGCTCGAAAAAATCAAAGATACATTTCCCAACGTGAATGTCATGGATGATACTTGCAGTGGTAATCGATATGTAGAAAAAGAAGAAGTCGATGCCGATCACTTTATCCATGTGTATGCCAATCATGTTCTTAATCAAAGAAAGCCTTGTATGCGCATGCTTCATACGGAAAATCGAAACAAAGACGAACATCCTATCGGTACTATTTACCATACCATGAAATTCTGTGACTATTATGGATTCGAATATATGAATATGAAAGAAGATGTGAATATGCCTTTATTAAAAATTGAAACCGATGCCACACCACAAAGTAGTGGGCAATTAAAAACGCGTTTGGATGCATTTGCTGAAACCTTAGGCGTGAAAAAACAACAAAGCCGAAAAGTTCATACGGATCAGCCCATCTATATTGCAGGCATCGATTCTGGATCCACCAGTACCGATGCGATCATCATGGATGAAAATGCCAAGATCATTGGTCGATCGATCGTAGCAACGGGAATTGGGGCCACCCAAAGTGCAGATAAAGCCTTACAAATTGCTTTAGAAGATGCGCATCTTTCCAAAGATCAATTAACGAATGTGGTCACAACGGGATATGGTCGAGAAAATATTGGTAATCATGCCGATTCGGTCACCGAAATCACATGCCACGCTAAAGGAGCTCATTATTTACATCCAGAAACCAAGACGATCATTGATATTGGTGGCCAAGATTCAAAAGTCATTCGAATCGATGCGCAAGGAAATGTTGAAAACTTTGTCATGAATGATAAGTGTGCAGCAGGAACTGGACGTTTCTTAGATGCCCAGGCACGGGCTTTAAATATGTCATTGGCAGAATTATCCGAAACTGGTCTTCATTGGAAAAATGATATTACGATTTCCAGTATGTGTACGGTTTTTGCAGAAAGTGAAGTCATTTCCTTAGTGGCAGACAATGTCGCCATCAGTGATATCATTCATGGACTGAATAAATCCGTTGCTTCCAAAACCGCATCGCTTGTCCATCGAATCAAAGGGGAGCCAGAATTTATCATGACAGGTGGTGTCGCTCAAAATGCCGGTGTTGTCCAATGCTTAGAACAAGCCCTAGATGCAAAGATCTATATTGATGATCGCGCTCAATTATGTGGGGCCATCGGTGCTGCTCTCATTGGTTTAGAAGAAATCAGATAGAAAAAGATCAGAGAAAATGGATTCTCTGATCTTTTTTATAGAATTTGAATTAGTCTAGATCTGTCATGGCTTTTTTGCCAGTTAACTTTTCAAAATCACGGACAAAATCTTGAACGGCTCCATCTATGGCCAAATTTTTTACAAACGAATCAATGACGCTTGGTGCTGCCGTCGCACTGCCTACGCCATATTGCGCCAATTCCATAACTTGTTGAGAATTTTTGAAAGAAGCCGCCAATACTTCGCAATCAAATGCACTATTATCTAAAATATCTTGGATCTCTTTGACCACTTCGACCCCATCATATCCCATATTGTCAATACGATTGACATAAGGGGCTACATAACTGGCTCCTGCTTTGGCAGCTAAATACGCTTGCATAGGTGTATAAACAACGGTTCCACAAGTTGGGATCCCTTCTTTTGTCAATTGTTTAATGGCTTTGAACCCCTCTGGAATTGAAGGGATTTTTACTACGGTATTTTTTCCTAACAAATCAACGATCATATGTGCATCCGCCACAATACCATCTGCATCCAACGCAACCGCTTGCGCAAAAAGAATATCGTCTTCCCCAATAAATTCACGAATCTCTTTTAATGTTTTTCGTGGATCCTGATCAACCTTGGAAAGAATCGAAGGATTTGTGGTCACTCCATCAACAGGATAATATTCATATAAACGTTTAATTTCATCCAAATGTGCATCATCAATAAATAATTTCATGTGTATGTCCTCCATCTGTCATAGATATAATATCACTTCATTATCATTATGCAATACCTTTTTATTGTTTTTTATTATTTATTCCTATTTCAGACACAATAATATCCATGACCACATCCTGTTCATTCACCGGGATGGCTTCCGTCATTAATTGATGAAAACAAATCATCATTTTTATCATGGATTGATGTTCTAAATAACGATCATAGTAGCCGCCACCAAATCCCAAACGCTGCCCCTTTTCATTACAGGTACAACACGGCACGATCGCAAGATCAATTTGCTTGGCAGGTATAGGGTCGATCGTATCGATAGGCTCTAAGATCCCCCATGTTCTTGGTTTGACATCCTCCCAACTCTGAATAGGATAGGCATGCATGATCCCTCCCGACTCACAACGAGGAACCACTACGGTTTTTCCATCTTGCCATGCTTGTTCGATCAAAGGATGCGTATTGACCTCACCATCCATGCTCACAAAAGTAAAAAGAGTTTGGGCTTTTTTATAGGCATCCGATTGCAGGATCAACGATAGAATTTTTTGACTCGCTTCTTTTTGATAGCCTTCGCTTAATTTTTTTCGCTTTTCATAGATGCTTTTGCGCAATTCTTTTTTATTCATAACGTGGATCTGGTTCATCTCCTTGTTTTTCGATATGATCTTCGATCATGCGCAACAAACCCATTTTGATATCCATCAAAGCTTGTTGCTGGGCTGCATCAGCCTGTTCATCCATCACAATAGACAAAATCAATTGACTCACGACCGATGGCTTTTCCTGATCGAATGATGCTTTGGTATATCCATGCAAATCAAGAAATAAATCCACCATTTCCTGGGTAAAACATCCTTGTAGTAATTCTGTATTTGTATATCCCATGATACCTCCTATAGTATATCGAATAGTTCATGAATCGATTCGATGCGGGGAATATCCAACGAACAAGGCCAATCCTTACGAATGACCCAAATGGTTGGAATCCCTAAACGATGTGCCCCAATGATATCGGTAGAGAAAGTATCGCCAACAAAAACCACCTCATTGGTTTCTAATCCTAGTTGTTTGCAAGCTTCCAGATACACTTCTGGAGCTGGCTTTTTACATCCCATTTCACCACTTGTGACAATGGCATCGAAATAACCTTCCAAATGTGCTCTTTGTACCTTATCACGTTGCGCTTCATTGGTACCATTGGTACAAAGTGCCAATTGATATTTTTGATGCAACTTAGCCAGATCCTCTTCGATTCCCTCAAAAGTAATCGTGTGTTTGCTTTGATGGTCATTCCACCAACGATTTAGATCCGAAATAGGTAATGGCAAATGATATTTTTTCTTCAAATTTTCCAAAATAAAACTTTTACGATAATTGCCTTTCATATCCCACAACATCAAATCTTGTAAGACAGTTTCGCGTTGATAGGGATCCGCAAACGTACAATACGTATCTAATAATTCTTCAAATGTTTGATATGTATATAAACAACGATTGCCAATCGTATCATCAAAATCAAATAATATTCCCTTGATCATAGTTCACCTCAAACTTATTTAATCATTTCAATGAAAATAGCGCAAATTTCATTTTACAATACCTAATTCTAACTGGTTTTCCTACTCTTGAAAAGTCAGGATCTTTATTTATACTAAATAGTATGATGGATACATATGTTGCGTTTGATGTTGAAACGCCAAATACACGAAATGATCGAATGAGTGCCATTGGCATTGCCCTGATCAAGAAAAATCAAATTGTCGATACCTTTTATACTTTGATCGATCCCGAAACATATTTTAATTCTTTTCATATGGAATTGACTCATATTGGCCCACAAACGGTGAAGAATGCCCCGAATTTTAAACAAATATGGCCCACTCTAGAAACCTATTTGGATCAAGGAATCCTTCTTGCTCACAATGCAACATTTGATTTACACGTCTTATTGGCATGTCTAAAAACCTATCATATTCCTTGGAAATCCTATATTGATTATGCCGACACGGTCCGCATTGGCAAGGCTTGTTATCCAGAACTCGATAATCATCGTTTGAATACAATGTGTGATGCATTGAATATTCCTTTAGAACATCACAATGCGCTCAGTGATGCCAAAGCCTGTGCTTCTTTATTTACCGACTTTTATGAACGAATCAATACGGATCTTTATATCCGTACCTTTGATGTGGCACACAACAAAACATTAAAACCCTATTAAAAAAGACGGCATTGCCGTCTTTTGTCATTATTGGGTATTATCCCTGGATGGATCGACTTGTAGGATGGGTATTCTGCGATACATGGTTGAAGTCCAAACTACGTAAGTGATCGATCAAGTCGCCAACAGTTTGGTTGGAGGATGTTGTCGGAATGGCCATAACTTCATCGATGGAATTACATTTATACGTTTTATCTGGTGCTATCACTGTTAAGTCCTTAAACACCGTATATTCATTTCCATTATCGTCTTCCAATACCCAGGCACTATTTTGTTTCAATCCATCAAAAAACAAGTCTCGAAACATAAATCTCACCTTCTAAATTATTTGGCTCTGCCATCCTCTACAGAGCCATGTTTGTATCATCTGTGATTATCATATCACAGAATTGCAAAATTTCCACTCTTTTACATAAAATTTTATTTTTTTTCATGAAGGTGAAACTTTTTTCTATTGTGGATATATTAAATGTGTTTCATCAATCCCTTTTAATGTATTTTCTAAAAATCGTTTCGCAACAATTTTTGTCAACGGCAAATTCATATCCAAATAATTTCCACAATCGCGCGGTGCTGCTCCCGGTACATCTCCTTCATATTCAGCCATGAAAGTAAACATTTCCGTAACAAGACCCACTACATCTTTGGATTCTAGATCACCAATCAAGATCATATAAAAACCAGTTCGACACCCCATCGGTCCAAAGTAGATGACTTTCTCTTTCCACACAGGATGATTTCGTAAAAACGTTGCACCTAAATGTTCCATCGTATGGATTTCCGCTGTGTTGATCACCGGCTCACGATTTGGAGCTGTCATACGAATATCAAAGGTAGTCACCATTTCTTGTCCTACATGATCTTTTCTAGATACATAAATGCCTGGTAATAATTTTAAATGATTGACGGTAAAACTTGCGATTTTTTCCATATTGTCTCCTTTAAAAAAGGGCATCGATGATGCCCTTGGAATTATTCACCTTTTTCTAAAGCTAAGGTACGTGTTGTCAAATCACAAACATCGCTTGGTCCATAGTACTGGATTGCACCTGGATATGTATAAGCCGTTTCAACAGCCCATGCATCACGATGCGCCGCAAAGTAAGTGAATGGCTTACCATCTAATTCAACTAAAGCCTTACGAATAACTGGTTTGTCTTTACCATTACGACGTTCCATATTCATCATCTTCGTGATTGGCATACCACCAGCAACCCATTCTTCAGCTGGTTTTGATAAATTAGAAATCTTTGATAAATAACCATTATATCCATATTGGATCAACATGCAAGCATTATATCCCAATGAATAGCAATAGTCTGCATCAAAGTTTGATGGGAAAGCACAACGACCTTCATATCCAAAGAAATGATGTTGGGTCTTGAAGCTTCCATTGTATGTTCCTGCTTTTCTTCTTTCTTCCAATTTGTCTTTGACTAATTCCGCAAACAATTGTTCCGATTCAATCAATGATACTTGTACGTTACCATGCGGATCACGTTCCAAGAATAATTGTTTTTGAATGCCTTCTGGAAGAATATCAAATACACCAAACGATTCGGCTGTTAAACCATTCTTGATAAATTCATATTTTTCAGTCCAAGTTCCTAAAGCATTGAACGCATCTGCTTTGTCACCAGCTAATAATTCATTAATTTCAGCAATCAAAACTGAGAATTCAGGAACGAATTCAACAATACCTTCTGGAATGATCGCCACACCAAAATTATCACCATTTGCCGCACGAGCCGCTACAGAATCCGCAATCTGATCAGCAATTTGAGAAAGTGACATCTTCTTAGCCGCTACTTCTTCACCAATTAAACAAATATTTGGTTGCGTTTCCAATGCGCATTCCAAAGCAACATGAGAAGCCGAACGACCCATGACTTTGATGAAGTGCCAATATTTCTTGGCTGAATTCGCATCACGTTCGATGTTTCCAATTAATTCACTATATGTCTTTGTAGCTGTATCAAATCCAAAAGAACATTCGATATCTTCGTTTTTCAAGTCACCATCAATCGTTTTCGGACAACCAACAACTTGAACACCGGTATTATGGGCCGCAAAGTATTCCGCCAATACGGCAGCGTTTGTATTTGAATCATCGCCACCAATCATAACGATTGCATTGATTCCATGTTTCTTACAAACTTCAGCAGCTTGTGCAAATTGTTCTTCCGTTTCTAATTTTGTACGACCAGAACCAATGATATCAAATCCACCCGTATTACGGAATTGATCGATGTATTCATCATCAAATACGATATATTTGTCATCCGTCAATCCACTAGGACCACCCTTAAATCCATACAATACATTTTCTTTATTGGTTGCTTTCAAGGCATCATATAAACCACAAACAACATTATGTCCACCAGGTGCTTGACCACCCGATAAGATGACACCAACAACCTGTTTCTTTACAGGTGCTGTATTTGTACCCTTTTCAAAAGTGATTTCTTTTTTACCATACGTGTTTGGGAATAAAGCAGCAATCTTGTCTTGATCAGCTACACTTTGCGTAGGATTTCCTTCTTTCACTGAAATCTCAGCAATTCCATTACGAAGCATACCTGGTAGTTTAGGTTGATACTTCAATCGTTCCATTTGAAGTGGTGAAATTTTCATAGTATATCTCCTTTTTTATTTCGCCATTATTCTATCATATTCCCTAACATTTGTGCACAAGAGGATTTGTTTTTCCTATATTCATTATGAACTATTCTAAATAGATAAATGAAATATATATTTAATGAATGTAAACATAATTATTATAAATATTTTGCTCTTACTTAAAAAAACCATTACACTTTTATATGTATACATACAGTGTAATAGGAAGGAGAGAGAGAAAAATGAAGATAAGCAACAAATGGAAAATTTGGCTATTTCTTGTTTGTAGTATTGTTCTATTCAAAGGATATACGTACACGATCCAAGCGGCTGAAGCTTCCCCCGATGATTCCTATACAGAAACCACTGGTGTGAACATTCAAAAGCAGGATGAAAACAACCAACCCATACAGGGTGCCCAACTACAAATCATCGATCAAAACAATCAAGTGAAAGAAACATGGACAACCGATGGAACGTATCATGAAACCAGTTTGGAACCTGGCACTTATACGCTCCATGAACAACAAGCACCAACTGGTTATGAAACCAGTAAGGATATTGTCTTTACGGTCACAAAACCGACAACCGATAATCAAAGCGATTTGATTGGTTATCACTATTGGGGCCTTCATACTGATTATTCATATCGCGTTCGAACCAAAGATCACTCACCGGAAGATGGAAAAATCGTTTATTGTCTGAATGAACACCGTACGTATCCATCCAACAATACATATAACGAAAACGATGGCATAGGCGCAGATCTTAAACGATCCGTGGCAATTGATATCACCGATATACAGGCTTTTCAAACCAATATAAAAAGAGTTTTGTATTATGGTTACGGCTCCGATGTACTAGGACTCCAAGCACAATACAAAATGACAAGTAATGCTTTCCGAAAAGTCACCCAAGCTGCGATTTGGTATTATTCCGATGGACAACTCGTCAATATCCCGGATACACCTGGATCACATGGTAGCTATATGATCTATCATTTATTAGTAGAAAGTGATCTTCCTGTACCAAATAACATCCAGTTGAAACTCTATCATCCAGATGATCCACATTATCAAAATCTAGTTGGTTTTGTCCTTTATGAACCTTTGACCATTACAATGATAGATAAAACAAAGACGGTTCCCGTTACCCCAGAAGTACCTCCTACACCAACCAGATCGTACCCTTCACACCCAAAAGTAACCGATGTACGATCGACCCATGGTGTACAAACGGGCGTATCTCGATCGGTTGGATCTTATTTATTTGTATCCATGATCGCATTGTTTGGTTTTGTAGCCATCCTAAAAAAACAAATACGATAAAAGAAAGAGAATCTTGCATGAAAATAAGATTCTCCTTTTTTAAAACAATAAACCAATATGATAAACAAGGAAGGCCATGATCCATGCGATCACACATTGAAAGAGCACCATATTTACCGCACTTTTGGTTCCGGATTCATTTTTGACCGTCGCAATCGAAGCAATGCATGGTGTATACAACAAACAAAAGACCAAGAAAGACAAGGCCGCTAAACCCGAAATGGATCGTTGGATCAACTGGGTGGAGCCATACAAGACCGTCAACATCGAGACAACGCTTTCTTTTGCTAAGAAACCGGAAATCAAAGCTGTGACCATGCGCCAATTACCAAAACCTAACGGCACAAATACAGGGGCGATCAATCCAGCCACAGCCGCTAAAATGCTCTGACTCGAATCTTCGACCATATGTAAAGAAAAGTTGAAATTCTGCAAGAACCAAACAACGATCGTACCCACAAAAATCACAGTAAAGGCTCTTTGAAGGAAATCCTTCGCTTTATCCCACATCAACATCAATACGCTTTTAGCGCCTGGCATACGATAATTTGGAAATTCCATCACAAACGGAACCGCTTCCCCTTGAAAAACATGATTCTTTGTGAAAAAAGCAATCAATATGGCCATCACGATTCCCAATACATACAATCCAACCATGACCAAAGCGCCATAAGTTGGAAAGAATAAATGTACAAACAAGGCATAGATGGGCATCTTAGCCGAACAAGACATAAAAGGAATCAACATCTGCGTCATCTTTCGATCTCGATCGGATGGCAAGGTACGAACCGAAAGAATAGCGGGTACACTACAACCAAAACCAATCAACATAGGAACGATGCTTCGTCCGGAAAGACCAAAGTTTCGTAAGATCTTATCCATCACAAAAGCAACACGAGCCATATAGCCACTATCTTCCAATAAAGATAAAAAGAAATATAAGACCACAATGATGGGCACAAAACTGATGACCGTGCCTACACCGTTACAAATCGCATCCACGATCAATGAATGTACGGGAGCAGAAACCTGATTGATCGTTAACCAATGATCGATCCCTTGCGTGAGATAACCAATACCTGCTGCTAAGAGATTTTGAAAAAACAAACCAATCACATTGAATGTCAACCAAAATACCAATCCCATCACACCAATAAAAGCTGGAATTGCCGTCCACTTTCCAGTAAAGAATCGATCCAATACCGTCGAGCGTTGATGTTCCTTGCTTTCGCTTGGCGTAATGACCGTTTCTTGACAAAGTTTATCAATAAACGCAAACCGCATATCGGCCATGGCCGCTCCGCGATCCATACCGCGCTCTCTTTCCATTTGCACGATGATCTTTTCGATGATCTCTTTTTCATTTTCTGTCAAATCTAGCGCTTCTTCAACACGCTGATCATTTTCAATTAACTTACTGGCTGCAAAGCGTATAGGAATGCCTGCATGCTGGGCATGATCTTCAATCAAAGACATGATTCCATGAATAGCACGATGAACCGCCCCATCGTGATCGTTTGGATCACAAAAATCTTTACGAGCTGGTTTTTCATCGTGTCGAGCAATATGAATGGCATGATCGATCAATTCTTCAATTCCTTGATTTTTAGCAGCTGAAATCGGAACGACCGGTATTTGCAGCCACCGCTCCATTTCATTGATGCGAATGGCACCACCATTCCCAGTCATTTCATCCATCATATTGAGAGCTAAGATCACCGGAATATCCAATTCCAATAACTGCATGGTCAAATATAAATTTCGTTCAATATTGGTCGCATCGACAATATTGATGATAGCGGTTGGCTTTTGTTCCAACACAAAACGACGTGAAACAATTTCTTCATTGGTATAAGGAGATAAAGAATAAATGCCGGGAAGATCGACTACTTCCGTATCTGGATGTCCTTTGATCGCACCACTCTTTCTTTCAACTGTGACACCAGGAAAATTACCCACATGTTGATTGGAACCGGTCAATTGATTGAATAAAGTGGTTTTCCCACAATTTTGATTTCCCACTAACGCAAAGGTCAATTTTCCCTTATTTACTTCATGCCCTTTATGCTCCACCTTATAATCATGTGTATCATATTGTTCACCCAAACGAGGATGAGGAATATCCTTTTCCACTTTTTGTTGGCGATACACACTGAGCTTTGCCGGACGAGGATCTTTGATCTCGATATTTTCTGCATCCGCCAAACGAATGGTTAACGTATATGTAGAGATGCGCAACTCCATTGGATCGCCCATGGGCGCAAATTTAACCAAAGATACATCCACCCCAGGAATCAATCCCATATCTAAAAAATGTTGACGTAAGGCCCCTTGGCCACCAACATTCATAATGGTCGCCATTTGACCGATTGATAACTCAGTTAGTTTCATGGAAATCTCCCTTCGCTATTCGTTGTTTGAGCGCACCATAGAAATTTGGATAGGTCGCATGTACAAAAAAGGAATTCTTCACCCAATTTTTCAACAATAAACGAAACATTTTCTCAATGTCTGAATTATAATGGGTAATATCTGCTTCCGTTAATTGATCGTATACACCACGTAAACGAAATTCATCCAATAAATGAAACAAACCCCAAAGCAATTGTGTAAAACACTCTTGCTCCAGCAACAAAGGATTGCTGGCCAATTCGATCAATTCCATTTTTTCAGCTTGGATCAACTGCTCGATTTGTTCAAACACTTCCTTGTTGATTTGGATCTGGATGGATTCTTCATCGATGCGTTTTAATTGTTCCGGTATCTTTTTTTCATCTTCACACAATAAATCATTCGGTGATATATCCATCGTTGCAACTTTACTGATTTCCTCAAACAACTGGGATCCCAAACCCGTAAAAAACGTACTCGTCAACATCCGTGTTTTCTGTGCAGATTCAGCTTTTTGTCGATCATCCATGATTTGCCCAACCACAATGGTCGTTATCGCAAAACTAATGGGCACAAAAGCCAGATCTTGTAAGATATAGAATCCCGTCGTGTGTAAGTCATGAAATACCAAAATTTGAATACCATAAATCAAAATCGATAATAAAACTAGGCTCACCACAATTCCTATCGTTCTTTTCTTCATTTCCTTCCCTCATTTCTGCTTTTCATATTGTACTACATTCCCAAAATCAGTACACTAAAATCATGGCGACTGTACTTATCATTGGAGGCGGACCAGCCGGCATGATGGCTGCCTATGCCGCCCAGAAAAATCATCATACCGTTCATCTATTTGAAAAAAATGAACAACTCGGAAAAAACTCTTATGCACTGGACATGGACGATGCAACGTGACCAATCGTTCAGCTGATTTTCTGTCCCACATTGTTTCCAATCCAAAGTTTTTATATAGTGCCCTTCACACGTTTTCCAATCAAGATATGATGCGATTTTTAGAACAGCATCATTGTCCATGGATAGAAGAATATCAAGGACGAATCTTTCCAAAAAGCCAAAAGGCACGATCCATTCTTGATGTCATGACAAGTGTACTTTCTACCGTTTCGATTCATTATAACGAACCCGTCCGTCATTTGATCGTAGAAAAAGATACCTGCATAGGCATTGCAACAACGAAACAAAACTACTACGGCGATTGCGTCATTCTGGCAACCGGAGGACTCACTTTTCGCCAAACCGGATCCACGGGTGACGGCTTTCGCATGGCCCAAGAAATTGGTATTCCCATCATTCCTTGTCGTGGCGGTCTAGTCAGCTTAGAAACCAAAGAACACTATGATCTACAAGGTATTTCGTTACCTGTTTCTTTTGCGATTGCCCAAAAGAAGAGAACCTATAAAGATACTGGAGAAATTCTTTTTACCCATTTTGGTTTAAGTGGCCCTGCGATCATCAATGCTTCCAGTTCGATCCAATTCCCCGCTACCCTAACGATGCAACTGCTACCTAACCGAGAAGCTCATGAAATTGATCATCTATTAACCAATCGTGCAAGGAATAAAGATGTTTTGTCTGCCATTGATTTTCTTCCAAAACGACTCGGTAAAGTCATTTGTATGCAAGCGAAGATCGATCCGAAAAAAAAGATGCATGATCTCACAAAGAAAGAACGACATCACCTTGTGGAACAAATTCAATCTTTCTCATTTACACTGATCCAACCAAGGCCCATCAACCAAGCCATGATCACGCAGGGTGGCATTTCGACAAAAGCCATCGATGCGAAGACCATGACTAGTAAAACCATCAAACATTTGAAATTTGCGGGTGAAGTGATCGATGTGGATGGGCAAACAGGTGGCTACAATCTACAAATTGCTTGGACAACCGGTTTTGTTGCCGGATCCACCATTGACTAAGTCTTTATTTCTTTCTTTTCATACGCTACAATGATTTTTAATAGGGAGATTTTCAAGATGAAAAAAGAAACAAAATGCATTCAATCTGGATATCAACCAAAAAATGGTGAATCCAGAATGATCCCCATCATTCAAAGTACCACTTTTAAATACGATACCAGTGAAGACATGGGAAAATTATTTGATCTACAAGCAGAGGGCTATTTCTATACACGCCTTCAAAATCCAACCAACGATATGGTAGCCGCAAAGATCTGTGATCTGGAAGGTGGATCTGCCGCTATGTTGACTTCCAGTGGCCAAGCCGCCACTTTCCTGGCTGTATTCAATATTGCGACGGCCGGTGATCATGTCATCGCAAGTTCAGCCATCTATGGTGGATCCTTCAATTTATTTAATGTGACCATGCGTAAAATGGGCATTGATTTTACCTTTGTGGATCCCGACTGTTCCGATGAGGAATTAGAAGCAGCTTTTCAACCCAATACAAAATGTGTATTTGGTGAAACCATTGCCAACCCATCTTTGGTTGTCTTCGACATTGAACGTTTTGCGAAAGCAGCTCATGCCCATGGTGTACCATTGATCATAGACAATACGTTTGCGACCCCCATCAATTGTCGTCCCTTCGAATGGGGTGCCGATATCGTGACCCATTCCACGACAAAATATATGGATGGGCATGATGTGGCCGTTGGCGGTTGTATCGTTGATTCCGGTCATTTTGATTGGATGGCACATGCCGATACTTTCCCTGGCTTGACAACACCAGACGAAAGTTATCATGGTATCACCTATGCCGAACAATTTGGTCAGGCCGGTGCCTATATCACCAAAGCAACCGCTCAATTGATGCGTGATCTCGGCCCGATTCAATCTCCACAAAATGCCTTCTATTTAAATTTAGGATTGGAATCATTAGCTGTCCGTATGCCTCGTCATTGTCAAAATGCTCAAACGGTTGCTGAATTCTTAGAAAAGCATCCTATGGTGGCTTGGGTCAATTATCCTGGCTTAAAGTCAAACAAATATTATGAACGCGCCAAAAAATATATGCCCGATGGTTCTTGTGGAGTCATTAGCTTTGGCGTCAAAGGTGGTCGTCAAGCAGCAGAAGAATTTATGAAGCATTTAAAAGTAGCCATGATTGCTACCCATGTAGCGGATGCCCATACTTGTGTTTTGCATCCAGCCAGCTCGACCCATCGTCAATTAAGTGATGAGGAATTGATTGCTTGTGGCGTTACCCCCGATCTAATTCGTTTGAGTTGTGGTATTGAAAATGTCGATGATATTATCGATGATCTCCATCAAGCGCTTGCTAAAATTCAATAATTCTATCCCTAAAAGTTTTCTTTTAGAGATTTTTTCAAAATAAAAACAAGGCCTCAACCTTGTTTTTATTGTGGATCAAATTCATCCGTCAGACAAGCATCCATCGCATCAATGATAGCTTGTTTATCCATATCTTTACCAATGAATACGATCTTATTTTCACGATCTCCATATTTTTCATCCCAAACTTCTTTCAAGCTTGGATCGCGTTCAAATTCGCGTTGTTGGATTTCTGGCTCACAAGCAGCGATCCACATAGAATCGCGACCCGTCGAAACTTGGTTACCTGCTTGTTCAAAGACATACAAATAATTCGGATCCATATTGTACCATAGATAGCCTTTGGCACGAATGATAGAGTCCGGCCAAGATTGCGTATAACGCTCCAAGGCATCCATCATAAATGGTTTTCGACTTGTGTAGACAAACGTTTCGATACCATATTCCAAAAGTTCCCCTTCATCATGGTGATGATGATGTTCATCTTCTTCATCGTCCTCTTGCATTGCTTTGACCCAACCTTCGTTATAGTACGCATCTTCAAAATTAAAGTTATGTGTATCCAACATTTCATTCACATCCACTTTTCCATAAGAAGCTTCAATGATCTTAGCGCCTGGATTCAAAGCAAGGATCATTGCTTTGATCTGCGCTTTTTGTTCTTCATTGACCAATTCTACTTTATTTAAGACGATAATATTCGCAAATTCCATTTGTTGGATCAATAACGAACGAATGTCCTCTTCTTCTTCATATTGGTCTTTGTTTTCGACAAAGTCGGTACCACAATCAAATTCATACGCTAAGCGATTGGCATCCACGACCGAAATCAAATTATCCAGATGACAAACTTCAGGAATTCCACGTGTTGCCGCTGTTTCTTCCATCATGGTGATCGTTTGCGCAATAGGAATCGGTTCACAAATGCCACTTGCTTCAATAATGATATAGTCAAATCGATCCATCTTGGCTAAGTTGACCAATTGATCCATCAAATCGTTTTTCAATGTGCAACAAATACAACCATTTGATAAAGGAACCAAACTATCATCTACCTGTTGGACCGTACCCCCTTTTTCAATCAATCCAGCATCGATATTGACTTCCCCAATATCATTGACAATAACAGCTACTTTATGTCCTTTCGGATCTTCAAGAATATGATTTAATAATGTTGTTTTTCCGGCACCTAGATACCCTGTAATCAAAGCAACCGGTAAAGATTCAAAACCTTCTGGCATCAACATAGACATTCCTCCTAAAATAATCGTTCTTGATAATACGCCTGATGCGATTGTAATGCAACTGATTGGCTTGAAAAAATCGTTCGAAAATCATCGGAAAACCAAATGGATAAATCGTTCACCAAAACTGGCATCCGATCATGAATGGGTGAAACCACTTCATTGGCATCTTGGGTAATGATCACAAAATCATCATGTATACAAATACCAGCAAGATACAACATCTTATCACTATCAAATTTCACTTTTTGTTTCAAAGCATCCCATTCATAAAATGCATCCGCAGGAATCACACATCGATTTTTTAAAATGGCTTCTTTAAACGTAGGCTTGGTAAAAATTGTTTCCATACGGGCATTGATGATACGATCCTTTCCCCAATGCCATGGTACACAAATCAATTGTTTTCCCTGTGGTTTGATTATTAATGCATCTTGTCCAGGAAAAATGTCACCCGTTTTGGTATGCAAACCAATAAAGGAAAAACGACGCTCCAGATTGGCCTTTCCTTCTTTGCTTAAATAGTAACATCCGCACATGCAACTAGCTCCTTTGTTTCAATCCCCGTTGCTCCACAATATGTATGTAACGCATCTACATAAGAATCAAGTGGTAAAATCGTATCTCCAAAACCATATAAGACCGTTAAGATTCGATGATGTCCTTCTGTAACCATGGCTTTTTGACTATCACTGGTCGGATTCCCAAAGGGACCCATGGCATCATGCAAACAAGGTAAAGAACCAATATGAATTTGGTCTTTGCCAATGCCTGCATAGTATGCATCGGCATCCGCTTGTTTATAGATAATATCACCTTCAATCGAATCCAAAATATACGATCCAATCGAAATACCAGAATCAATCGACATGAGGTTGTTCAAATCCACGACATTATTGATTTGATACAAACCTTGTTTTTTTACGATGCGACGAATCATGGCCTCGGCAGCATTACGATAACGAGAAGGACTCTTTCCTAATGTCGAATACGCTTTTCGTGTAGCCGCTATAGCAGGCATCTTAGCTACATCACTTGTTTGCATATTCGCATATTTTGTCATGACTGCATGCATGGCTTCTTGCAATCTTTTTGAGCTTTCTTTTACATCTACATCATAGACTAAAATACCCAAATGATTGGGTATCGTTAATGCATTGGTAATCTTCATTGTTTTCTCTCCTTAATCAAATGAAACGTATTCTTATCAAAATCAATCAAGCCTTTTTCTTTCATATGTTTTAATTCTCGAGTCAGAGCGGATCGATTGGCACATAAATAATCGGCCAACTCGTTTCGGTTCAATGGAATCTCAAAATAGGTCTTTTGTTGATGTTCGGCTTCTAAATTTAAATACGTCCAGATCTTATCTTGTAAGGTAGGTTTGGATACAATAGCGGATTTTTCAATCAATTGTTGATTTTTCAAGGATAAAGTATAAAACATATTCTGGATCAACCGATGGTGGAAAGGACAAGAATTGGAACAAATATGCAACACACGTTGTAAAGGAATATATAGAACGGTACAGGGCTCGATTGACAAAAATGAGACCGTTGATCGTTTGGAATCGGACAAGGCAAAGCTTTCACCAAACAGTTCACGGGGGCCCATACGTACTAAAGTTGTTCGATGTCCATAAATATCTTCACTGACCATATCAATGTGGCCCAGTAAAATAACACCGACATCTTCAATGATGTCTTCTTCATCCCGAATATAGATCTTTGGCGCATACGATACGACACGAGCGCCAATACAAGTCAACATTTGCGTTAGATCTTCGGTCGCTATATGATCAAATAAAGGACATTGCCGAATCGGGTCGATATAGGATTCGAAATGCATGTTGGTCACCTCTTGCGAAAATTTTATCAAACTAAGATAAACGTTGCAACGGCAACACTCATTTTCTATTGGCTCCATTAAAATGAAGATAGAAAAGACTGAAAAGGTCATGGAGGGTGAACATGGGCTATATTATGAGTCAGGAAAGCTTTGATGCGATCCTTGATGAATTATCATCAACCTATCGCATATGGGCGCCTGTCAACAAGGTAGGTGAAGGCCGCCATACCGATACAGATATCGTACGTTACGATTTTGTATCTTCGGTAAAAGAAATCGAATGGAAGAAAAAATCCGATTATGCCTTCAAAGAAATTTTAACGCCTCTTTCACAAACCTTGTTTTTCTTTACTGAAGATCAAGTGAAAGAAGCCAATCGTGAGTATAAAGATGTATTAGTTTTCTTACGAAGTTGTGATATGCACGCTTTGAAACGACAAGACGATATCTATCTACACAACGGACAAGAAAGCGACTATTTTTATGAACAGATGCGTCAACATGTCCATTTTGTTTTAATGGGTTGTTCCCATAGCTATGACGAATGTTTCTGTGTGGATATGGGATCCAATCAAACAAAAGATGGATATGTCTTCTCTTTTGATATGATCGATGGCAATGTCCATTCGGATGTCAAAGAGGCTTCCATGGTTGCTGTGTTTGATAAATATGCCAGTCAAAAAACCGCAATCACGCCACAATATGTAACCGAAAATGATGTGCGTGTCACAGTGCCGACCGAAATTCCACTATCGATCTATAAATCCGATATGTGGGATGAATATAAAACCCGTTGTATCGGCTGTGGTCGATGTAATTTTGTATGTCCAACTTGTACATGTTTTACCATGCAAGATATTTACTACACCGACAATGGAAAAGTGGGTGAACGTCGTCGTGTATGTGCCAGCTGCATGGTTGATGGATACACCAATGTAGCCGGTGGTGGACAATACCGCAAAGACCAAGGCGAACGTATGCGTTTTAAAGTCTTACATAAGGTTTATGACCATCGTCAACGATTTGGCCATGATATGTGTGTAGGTTGTGGCCGATGCACCGATGTTTGTCCAGAATATATTTCAATGGCTGCTGCCATCAATAAACTAAATAAGACAGTGGAGGAACTTAAAAATGAATAATCCCTATTTACCATTTCCTTCGGAAATCTTAGCTGTGATCAAACATACCGAAAAAGAATATACCTTTCGCATGGCCTTTACGGGTCCGGTAAAACCCGGTCAATTCTTTGAAGTTTCGATTCCTAAATATGGAGAAGCACCGATCTCCGTATCAGGAATTGGCGAAAACTTCGTTGATCTGACCATTCGTAAAGTAGGACGTGTCACCAATGAGTTATTTGAACGCTATGTTGGCCAACATTTCTTTATGCGCGGGCCTTATGGCAATGGGTTTGACACAGACTTATTCAGCCAAGGGGAAACCTTGGTCGTAGCTGGTGGTACCGGTGTATCTCCCGTTCGAGGTGTCATTGATGCGCTTGCCAATAGTAAAGATGCGAAAGACAAACATGTGATCGTTGGTTTCAAAAGCCCAGATGATATGTTATTTCGCTCAGATCTAAAAAGATGGAATGAAAAATTGGATCTTTGTTTAACAGTAGATGGTGCACCTGATGGGTATACAGGCAATATTGGTTTAGTCACAAAATTCATTCCCGAAGTGCCTTTAAAGGATGTATCCACAGCCAAAGCCATCGTTGTGGGTCCCCCACCGATGATGCGCTTTTCCATCATGGGATTTTTGGATAAAGGCTTCAAAGAAGAAAACATCTGGGTATCCAATGAGCGAAAAATGTGTTGTGGTTTAGGTAAGTGCGGCCATTGTCGCATTGGCAGTACATATGTATGTTTAGATGGTCCCGTATTTAATTATACGGAAAGTAAAAATCTGATCGATTAGGAGGTACCATGACAACACTTGATATCAATGTAAAAAAACTAAAAAAGAACAATTATCGTGTCTCCAAAGTACGTGGTGAAGCCGCTTGTCGTGTACGTTGTCCTGGTGGCATGTTAGATACGGAATCCTTACATCGTGTCATTGAAATTGCGAATACGTATGGCAATGGTACGATCAACTTTACCAATCGACAAGGTATCGAGATTCCTGCCATTTCAATGCGTGACATGGAAAAAGTAAATAAAGAACTCCAATTGATCATCGATAATACCAAAGTCAATCAAACGCAAAGAGATGCCGGTTATGATGCATCCGGTACACGAAACATTGTTGCTTGTCCAGGATCGCGTCTCTGCCCTTTTGGTTGTTACGACACCAAAGGGCTAGCCCAAAAAGTCGATCGCATGATCTTCCCAAATGATCTGCACACCAAGATTGCTTTTACTGGTTGTTCCAACGATTGTGCACATGTTCGTTTGAACGATTGGGGCATCATGGGACAAACGGAACCGCAATACAATAAAGATCGTTGTGTTTCTTGTAAACAATGCGTCAAATATTGTGAAAAACGTTCGGTAGGTGCCTTAAAAATGGTTAACGGCAAAGTCGTTCGCGATCCAGATAAATGTATTGGTTGTGGTGTTTGTGTCCATTATTGTCCAACTCGAGCTTGGACACGCAGCAAAGAACACTATTTCCGCGTTGTCTTGTTGGGACGTACCGGAAAGAAAAATCCACGATTAGCGGAAGATTTTATTAAATGGTGCGATGAAGAATCCTTGTTGCAGATGATCCAAAATGCGTATGCATATGTGGAAGAATATATCGATCCACATGCCGTAGAAGGAAAAGAACATTATGGATATATCGTCGATCGCACGGGATTTGATGAATTCTATAAATGGATCATGAAAGATGTCAACTTGAATCCAAAAGCAGAAGTCAATACACGTCCATATTGGGGTGGCAAACACTACAATCTTTCGAACAATTTAAAAAGCCATAATTTGGAAGACTAAAACTGGATACCCATCCAGTTTTTTCTTATAATAAGAACTATGAGTGATGTAGCTGTATTGAAACGTTGCTATATCTTTCACGATATAGCTGATATTGAAAAAACATTGCAGGAAGTCCATGCCTTTAAGAAACATTATGATAAAGGCGAAACCATCGTGATGGAAGGTGATGATGCCAACACGATGGGAATCATCCTGCAAGGACGAGTACGTGTCCTTCGCAACGATATTAATGGGAATCGAACCATTGTCAATCAAATGGGCCCCGCACAGATTTTTGGTGAAACTTTTGCCTGTGCCAACATCAAAACCTATCCGGTTTCGGTAGAAGCGGTAAGTGCATCCGACATTATGTTTATCCAACCCCAAGAAATCTTGGCCAATCAAACCGATACCCAATTGATTTCTAATTTGTTGAGTTCTCTGGCCTCTAAAAATCTTGTATTAAATAATAAATTAACGATCATGTCAAAACGTTCCACCAAGGAAAAATTGATGACGTACTTGTATTCTCGTGCAAAATATCATCAGACCAATACATTTGATATTCCTTTCAATCGGCAAGAACTCGCTGATTATCTAGGTGTGGATCGTAGTGCTTTATCCGCAGAATTAAGCAAGTTAAAACAAGCGGGCGTACTGGACTATAAAAAAAATCACTTCGTTTTGAAGTGATCATTGAAAGATGGTAATAAAATCTTCGATCGATCTGGAATGATTGATGATTTCTAGGGCAGGACTGGTTGCGGTATCAAATCGGAAAGAAACAAGCTCTAATAATTTTTCTTCGTTGTATCCGCGTTGACATAGACCTTCATAGGCTACGACATAGAGGTGTTTGCAATCCTTGATCAATTTATCCTGATTCAAGGATTGGACACCACCTTTTTTATTGACAAGTGATCGTGAAAAAGACAAAGAAGGTTGCCAATGAATGAGAGCTTCTTTATTGGCTTCGATGCCAACGAGAAAAGCCAATGCACCAAATACTTCTTGAATGGGTTGCATACATAAACTTCGATGTTCAATCGTTCCTCGATAGGTCAGATCATCCAATTTGAACGTACGAAGATAGGCAATATCGTCTAAGGTTGGTTGGATGATAACTTCTTTTCCCTTCGAATCACGCGCCTTGATTTGTTTTTGCTGGACATACGCTTGAAAAGGAATGGGGTCAAAATGCAGATATATGCCATCTCTTATCACACAATACATGCTTTGGGAAGCAATATAATCAATCATCCCATCAATGGTTGAGGGAACCGTATCAAAATCGCCTACATTCTTAAGATTCTTACCATGCATACTTTCTTCCCAGAACCAATCGCGAGCCAATACATACTCATCCAATATCGAATTCGCAAACAATACACTTAAATACGGCTCAATCGTATGAAAGATCTGAAGACTGATCAAAAAATCGTCAATATTGGCATCCAATTGCACTTGGGCAGCACACGCAAAGAAACCATAGTTGGGATATGGAAAATCATTTTCTTGTAAATAGGTATACAACATGCGATATCTTTCGGTAGGAATGGGAATGTTATGATTTAATGCATGATGCGGATTGATCCCCATTCCTGTAAGTACATGTTCATTCTTTTTGAATTGATCTTGAAACCAGTGATAATACGTTTCAAATCGATCTTTGATCCGATACATGCTGTTTTCAGGTGCAAAAGAAAACTCGAGCGTATTATAACTACAATCAAACGAAAGGATATCGCCATTTTCCATCTCGATATTCGCAATTTGTCCCTCATCATCCCTATGTACGATTGGTGGATGAAAGGCATGGACAAATTGTTGGGTTATCGAATGAACAACGGAAAAATCAACTGGTTCTTGTTTCAAATTGACGATAGGCAATTCTAATTCAATGCCTACTTTATCTGTTTTTGGTCGTCTTAATGGTTCCATATATTTTTGGATAATATGTTCTTTCATAATTTAACTTTTCCTATCTGTTTTATATGTTTTAACATATTATTCCATGGGTTGCAACCTCATTCTAGCGAAAAACGATATGTCCTGGTTCCATCGATTCAACAATGGCAAGGCTTTCCAATCGATATCCTTTCTTGCGTAATCGATCACCACCCCCTTGAAAGCCTTTTTCGATACAAATGCCAATACCAACAACTTGCGCATGAGCTTGGTGACAAATATCAATTAGACCATCCATGGCTTTGCCATTGGCCATGAAATCATCAATGATCAAGATCCGATCATCAGGTTGGATGAATTTTTTTGAAACCGTAATATCATAATCTCGATCATACGTAAAAGAATGTACTTTGGATGTATACAATTCCCCATCCAAATTTAGACTTTTGGCTTTTTTGGCAAAGACAACCGGCACATGAAAGTGTCGAGCAGCCATGCAGGCAATCGCAATGCCACTTGCCTCGATCGTTAAGATCTTGGTAATGTTTTCATCCGCAAATAAACGTTGAAATTCGGCACCAATTTCATCCAAAAGACCAATATCCATTTGATGATTTAGAAAACTATCCACTTTTAATACATCACCATTCCGTACTTGACCATCTTTACGAATACGTTGTTTTAACTGTTCCATTGATTTCCTCCCTACATGTAGATATAGGATAAATTATACTAGCGTTTGTATCGAACACAAAATGTTTTTTTGGATATGCCTATGCTATAATTTCAGTATGAGTACAGAAGAACAAATTAAACAAAATATTGAATCGGCAATGAATCAACTCAACCAATTTTTGAAGAGTGATACCATGCAGTCGGTCAAAAAAGCAACAACCAATACGATCCAATCCGTATCCAATTCGATTTCCAAAGCATTGGCACCAGAACCCCCACATCCAGTGTATTCGCCAAGAAAAATCAAAAAAATTAAAAAGAAAGCAATCGATACCCGAAATTTTGGTATTTTCATCGCCGCCATTGGTGTGATCCTTGCATTAGGTAGCATCGGTGATCTCGAAGCCATGATGGTTGGGATGGCCTTCTTTATCATTGGTGGTTTGACATGGTGGAACCAGAAACAAAAATTAAATCGCATCGATCGTTTCTATTTGTATGCCAATGCTCTAAAAAATAATGAAGCCATCCCCATTGAACAACTTTCGCAATTGGCTGCTCAAAGTGAAGAATCAACGGAAAATGATATTCGTTCGATGATCAGTCATGGTTTGTTTGAACAAGTTTACTTTGATGCATCTCATCATATTGTCTATAAAAATTATACTGCCTATCAGAAATCAAGCTTGCCACCAACTCCTAAAGAAGAAAAGGCGGAAAATGCATATCCTGAAGAAATCCAAGATTTCCTGGAACAAATGAATGCATATCGAAATACGATTCTTTCTTTATCGAATCAAATTAAAGATACGGACATTGATCAAGAATTTAAAAAAATGCTCATCATCTTAGCAAATATAGAAAAATATATCACGAATCATTTTGAGGTTTTACCTAAAACCAATCGAATGATGAAATATTATTTACCAACCGCGATCAAACTACTAGGTAACTATCAAGAACTCGAAGCCGGGCATATCCATTTGGGCACAAATGATACGACCATTCAAGATATCGAACGCGCCTTGAATCAACTCAATGAAGGTCTTATCAATATTTATACAGATATGTGTCAAGATGCTTCCATGGATATTCATGCCGATATATCCGTCTTACAATCGATGTTGCAACAAGATGGTCTAAAAGATAAAATTCCATACTAAAAAGAGTGCCAATGATACGACCCCTGTCAAGTAGAAAGTACAAATACAAAAATGTGCTTCCCTATTTTTTAGGAGATCCTATCAAAGACACTCTTTTATTTTACATTGCTTTTTGATATAAAGATCGAACCAGATCGATATCGACTTTGACTGGTGTATTGACTAAATTACCCGCTGAAACTTTCATACAGTTTTCGCTCATCCATTCGATATCTTTTTCTTCCAATCCTAGATTGGACAATTTCGATGGCAATTCCAATTGAGCAATCAAGTCTTTGATGGCTTGTACTAAATCATTGGTGCCAAAGATTTTCGCAATATCATCATATTTTGGACACATTGTGGCTTCAATCACAACGGGTGTCAAACAAGCCAATCCTTGTCCATGGACAATATCTTTTAAACCACTGGCTGGGTGTTCCATGCCATGGGCTAAAGTGACACCAGCCTGACCAATGACCATACCACCAATCGTTGCTGCTAATGTCATTTTATCCCATAGATCTTCATCTTTGCATCCTTCATACAATGGCACTAGACTTTCTTTGATATAGCGAATTCCCATTAAGGATAGAGCATCCGTAAAAGGCTGTGCATTCTTTGCCGTATAAGCTTCCATACAATGACATAAAGCATCAAAACCAACCGATGCCAAGACCCGCTTTGGCATGGTCATCATACATTGTGGATCTACGATTGACACTTTCGCAATGATGGCTGACGTTCGTAAACTTTTCTTGTCTCCCGTATCTGGATTTGTCAAAACCGCAAATCCATTTCCTTCACTACCCGTACCACATGTTGTAGGTACTAAGATCATTGGTAAGGCTTCATCACTGACTTTTCGACCAAATATATAATCATTAATGTCTCCCTCATTAACAGCTAGAAACGCAATGGATTTTGCACAATCCATGATGGATCCTCCACCCAAAGCAATCACCATGTCACAACCATTTTCTTTCGCAAGATCCGCACCTTTTTGTGCTGTGGTGGTGAGGGGATTTTGTCGTACTTCATCAAATAGTACGGAAGAGATTCCTTCGGCTACCAAAGCATTCTTTACGCGATCATAAAGACCCGACTTTTTGGCGGAACTACGTCCTGTTACGATCAAAGCTTTTGTCCCATACTTTTTTGCATAGTCTCCAATCGAATTAACTTTTCCTGCGCCAAATACAATATGGACAGGTTCATAAAAATCAAAATTCATCATTATAATTTCACCGCCTTATCATTTAATACACTTGCGACGGCTGCTTCAATCGCAAGATCCAATTTTTCATCCAATTCTTCTGTTGGTTCTTGTAATGTAGCTGCATCCGAATCCGAGATGATCTCAATCAAAGAACCAAATTTTTCACCATATTTCATTTTCGAATGAATATAGAAAACACCACCTAAAGCTACCCAACTACCAGCCATCAACCATTCTTGCAAACCTAAGGTAGCACCGGTACCTGGAATCAAATAACAAGCCACCATGAAACCTGACATGATACAAGCCATGATGCCAACGAATTTATAGTGTTTGACTTTATATGGACGTGACATATTCGGTTGCGTCTTACGGAGGATCAAGAAGGAAGCTGAAACCATACAATAAGCTAAACAGCATCCAAAGTTTCCGGCATTCACGATCCACACCAACATTTGACGACCCGCAAAAGGTGCCAATACCGTTAATAAGCCAATTAAATATAAAGCATTTACTGGTGTTTTATATTTCGGGTGTAATTTAGCGAAACTCTTAGGAATCATATAGGATTCAGCCATTGAATACATGGCACGAGAACCACCCATCAAAAAGGAATTCCAGCTGGTGACAATACCACACATTCCACCTACGATCAGTACTTTAGCCATGATCGCACTATGGAAAGCTTTGGACATGGCATCGGCTGTCACCAAGCCATTTCCAGCCATGGATCGTAAAATCTCATTATGATTTAATTCATAACCAACGGCTAAAACAACAAAGCCATAGAAAAGGACAGCTAAGACAATCGATAAGATCAAGATCTTACCAATTTTTTTCAGATCTACATTGATTTCTTCGGCGGCTTGTGGAATTACATCAAAACCGATAAAAAAGAATGGGGTAACTAAAGCAACACGAAATACCGATTGCACAATACCAATATCATTATTAAAGAAATGTTCTTGCAGGTTGGAAGAATGCCCCGTAAAGACAGAGGCAACGATCAATAAGATACCACAAACACCAATGATAACTGTTAAAATCGTTTGTAAATTCGCAGCTGCCTTTACACCACGAATATTGATCCACATAATGAACAATGCAACAACAATCGCGACGATCAACCAAGAGGCATAGACATCAAATCCAGCTACTGTATATAAATAGCCTTGCAAGAATGGAGGATAAATATATGTAATAATGGTTGGTAATGCACAAGCTTCAAAACAAGCTACACTAACATAGCCTAAGACAATGGCCCATGTACAAATGAACGATCCTGTGGGTCCCATCGCTTTATGACTAAAAACATGTTCACCACCACATTGTGGCATAGCAGCAGTTAATTCAGCATAGGTCAATCCAACAAAGAAGATCATGATGCCGCCAATGACAAATCCAAGTGCAGCACCAAGAACACCACCTGTATTGATCCAATCACCGGTGGAAACAACCCAGCCCCAACCAATCATGGCACCAAAGGCAATTACTAATATATCCCAGGCACCTAATACTTTATCAAAATCCGATGTTTTCTGGTTCGGCATATCAATCCCTCTTTTCTAACACTCGATTGGCAAATTCTTCAATAAATTTTGCCGTCTCTTCAATACCAAGTACGGAACTGTCAATCAATAAATGTCGATTGTGACGATCCCCACGATAGGTTCCCGTCATTTGTTCATAGCGTGCATGTAATTGTTTACCTTGTGTTTTTACACGATATTCGGCGGCTTCTTGGGATATATGCAATGTATCGATCACTTTTTTCAAACGGACATCATAAGGTGCATATACAAATACATTTAATACATTTTCACGATCTTTTAAGACATAGTCAGCACATCGACCGACAAATACACAAGGCCCACGATCGGCAAGTTTCTTGATGATCTGCGTTTGAATATAAACCACACGATCTGTCAGAACTTGATACTTTGTAGGACTGGCTGAAGATTCTAATTCTCGACTTCGACCTTTTACTTCTTGTCCAGTTTCGGCCGCCTCTACTAATGTAGTAGACATCCCGGTTTCTTCAATGATCTTATCGATGATTGATCGATCATAATAAGCAATCCCAAAATCCTTACTGATTATTTCACCGATTTCCGGTCCGCCAGAGCCATACTCACAACCAACCGTAATAATGATATTTTTTTCCATAGAATTCCACCTTTCTTAAAAAAAAGACGCAAAGGAACGCTGAAATTAATCAGCGGCTCCTTTGCCTAAAGCGATAACACTCTCTTTGATGATCTCGACAGCTTTGTCGCAATCTTTTTCATCGATGATTAGTGGTGGAATCAATCGAAGAATATGTTGGCCAATGGCCGTTGTCAATAAATGACGATGTAAACATTCATGTTTCAAATCCGTACTATTGATGGTTTCATCAAATTCAACACCAATCAATAGTCCTTGATGTCTAACTTCTACGACATGTGGTAATTTTTCTAATTTAGCACAGATATAATCTCCCATCTTCTTAGCATTACCTGCTAAGTCACGATCTAACAATTCATTGACTTCCGCTAAGGCTGCGGCACAACATACGGGATGTCCACCAAATGTCGTTCCATGCGAACCCATATCAAATGCAGTAGACACTTCTTCGGTAGCACAAATGGCACCAATTGGCATGCCACCACCTAAGGCTTTAGCCATCGATACGATATCGGGTTTCACACCATAATTCATATAAGACATCACGGCTCCCGTACGACACCATCCGGTTTGCACTTCATCGATCAACAACAACATGCCCTTTTCATCACAGAATTCTCGCAATCCCGTCAAGAACTCTTTGGTTGCTGGATGTACGCCACCTTCACCTTGAACCGGTTCAACCATGATGGCAATGGTATTTTCGTTGCATGCATCCTTGAATGCATCCAAATCATTATATGGAGCATAAGAGAATCCATAGGTCATTGGTCCAAATCCAACTTGACATCCATTACCAGGTTGTCCCGTCGCGGACATGGCACCAAATGTACGACCATGGAAACCATTTTTGGCGGTTACGATATGATAACGGTTCGGTCCATAATGTTCGATTCCATATTTACGAGCCATCTTGATCATGGCTTCATTGGCTTCCGTACCTGAGTTTTGGAAGAAAATCTTATCCATACCAATGGTTTCACAAACTTTTTCGGCTAATAAAGCTTGAGGAATCGTATACGGATAGTTAAATGTCTGCATGATATCTTTACATTGATCTTGAATAGCAGCCACAACTTTTTCATTACAGTTACCAGCCGAGTTTACTGCGATACCGGCATAGAAGTCTAAGTATGGTGTCCCATTTTCATCATACATGTACTGATCTTTGGCGGTTTCTGCTAAGAAATCAAAACGTTCATACGTTTCGATCATGTACTTGTTGACCTTTGCCTTAATGTCTTCAAATGTGAGTCCAGTGTCTTTCAGTTTCATTGTTTGCTCCTCCTAAGCAGCAAAAAAGCGCTATCCATCCAAATGAATAGCGCCTTTGCTTTGTCTTTTATTTTGTACAACCATACTTTAGCATAAGCTTTTTTCATTTTCAATACCCATTTTCAGTAATTTTTTTACAATTTTTCATTCATTTTCAAACAATATATTGTACACAAAAATTAGCGTATACTGGATCATTTTAAAGATCCGGCCATAAAAAAACAGGAAATATAACATTTCCTGCATTTATGAATAGTCTGCAAAGAACGACATAAATACACATGTATCTTTGCCTATGTTCGTATAGATATGAAACTGATCCGATTCAAAACGGAATACGTCACCCTTACACATTTGATACGCCTTCCCACCTACCTTGATTTCCAGATTACCTTCCAACATTGTAATATATTCTCTGGTATGTGTGCCATGACTACCCGCTTCATAACAATTCCCTGGTAAGATTTCGATTCGATATATTTCCATCTGATGATTATCCTGAAATGGAAAACACGTCCAAACTTTGTATTGTCCATCAACGTCCTTGGTTGGCACTGTATCTTTCACATGCACGAGGAAGGTATCATAAGCGGGTGTACGAATCAAATCCTCAAATTCAATGCGCATGCCACTGGTAATTTTAGCTAAGACACCAATCGAGGGATTGGCACTGCCCCGTTCAATCTGCGAAAGCATGCTCTTGCTTACACCGGTTTGTTCGGCAATCACATCTAGGCTCAAATTTCGTGCTTGTCGAATGCGCTTTAAATTGGTTGATATATTATGACTGATGTAATCCATAGACAATGGCTTGCTCCATAATATCGAGTCCGGCTTCCAGTTGCGCATCAGTCATGACCAATGGCGCCAAGAAACGAATGACATTATTATACGTGCCTGCTCCGTCCACTAACAAGCCATGATAGGCACAATACTGAATGATTGTTTTTGTCAATTCCGGATCTGGCTCTTTTCCATCTTTCACAAATTCAATCCCAACCATTCCACCAAGACCACGCACATCACCCACGCAAGGATATTTTTTCTGCATTTGATGATAACGATCCACTACTTTTTGACCTATTTTCAGAGAACGATCCGCTAAATGATCACGTTCCATTACTTCGATAACTTTTAGAGCAGCGGCACAAGCCAACGCATTTCCACAAAAAGTTCCACCAATTGTGCCTGGGGCTGGTGCATCCATAATTTCTTTTCGAGCAATAATGGCTGAAAGGGGTACCCCACCCGCAATTGATTTTGAACTCGCAATAATATCCGGTTGTACACCGACTTCTTGCCAATATTCACTCGCAAACATCTTTCCCGTACGGCAAAAACCAGATTGAACTTCGTCCGCTACCAATAAGATACCATTTTCATCACAAATGCGACGAACAGCTTGGATCCATTCCAATGGCGCTGGAATAAAGCCACCCTCTCCTTGCAGGGGTTCAACGACCATGGCCGCAATCGTATTGGCTGCTCCGCATTCTTCAAACACTTCTTTGATCGAATCAATATAATAATCTAATAAATCTTCTTCCGGCATACCTTCAGGACAACGATAATAATAAGGGAATTTGGCACGATATACCCCATCTGGGAAAGGGCCCATATCAACCGCATAGGCTTTTTTTGATGTCATGGCCATGGTCATCAAAGTACGACCATGAAAAGCCCCAGAAAAGACGATCACATTGGGACGTTTGGTGAATGCCTTCGCAATTTTAACCGCATTTTCATCGGCCTCCGCTCCTGAATTCGCAAAGAATGCTTTTTTTTCTTTCCCTTTGACAGGGGCAATTTCACATAGTTTTTCAGCTAAAGATATATAGCCTTCATGCGTGGTGACATTCATCATCGAGTGAAAATATTGATCGGCTTGATTTTTTACGGCTTCTACGACTTCAGGTTGGGAATAACCTATATTTAAAACACCAACACCACCAACCCAATCTAAGAAGCGATTGCCATCTACATCTTCGATCATAGCACCTTGCCCGCGAGAAATAACACATGGATACACACACCCAATCGCATTTGGAACTATTTTATGACGACGATTCAGGATAGCTTGTGCTTTGGGACCAGGCAATGTCTCTGTTTTGATTTCTGGTAAAGCATCTTTTAACATATACTACCTCCTCAAACGCAAAAAAGAGCATATGGAAAAACCATATACCCTCTTTGGCATGCATTTATTTGTTTACTATTATATACAAAACTGACATTTTTACAAGTTAATTTAGCGGGGAATCATCGACTTTCGCCAAACATTGATTCATAAAAAGAATCAATGGCTCATTTTCCAAAACATTAATAAATGGCATCATGTTGAACATCACTTCTTCGATTGTTCCGGGTTGATACATCCCACTCTGTAGATCGATGTCGTCTTCCTCCAAATCACCCGACACAAAATTTTCAAACTCAGGAATCTTATCATCCAATTCTAAGATGTATTTACGTGCTTGATGGTAATTGCCAACACGATATGCCGTAATCGCTTCAAAAAAGAGCATAGCTACATTTTCGGATGCATCATACAGATCAATCAAATGGTCTAAATCTTCCGTATCTTCCATCATCATATAACATCCAGCCAGATCAAATCGAGCACCTAGATGATCGTTTTCATCCAGTTCTATCAAATCTTGTAAAATACCAATCGCCATCGTATACGAATGCATATCTAAATATTGTCTTGCCAACGTATATAAAGTACGCATATATGGACGTGTTTCAAAAATCATCCAAAATTCGTCCTGATTTTCTTCATCAAAATAACCATTGGCTTTCAACTTTTCTTTTTCTTCATTTAAGAGATTGGTCCATTGATGAATCCGGTCAATGGGATCATCATACTGAAGCGAAACCAATTCGGTTTTCGCATCTAATAAATCAGGATTCAATTCGATGGCTTGTTGAAGCAGTTTTTTTGCTTCTTGAGCGTTTTCCTGTTCCATGGCTTGATCAAATAGATCATAGGCTTGGTCCTTATCTTGTTCATATTCGCCCGCATTATATTCTTCCAAAAATTGTTGTAACAATTCATCTACATCGTCATCTTTGATTTCATCTTCGTGCTGGTCTAACCATGCATTCAGTGCGCGTATTGCTGCCTCCGTATCTCTTGACATCATTGATCCTCGATTTCATACATATCCTTGAATAATTGCTTTCCCGCTCTTGTTCGGAAAACCTTTTGATAAAAAGCTTTACGAGTCTGCGCATCATAGTGGCTCTCATCCGCATTCACCAAAAAATCAGCTTCGACAAGAATCTGATAATCCAAGCCATCAATATGTGTAAATGTATGATGATGTCCAACTAAATATACAATACGCTCTACTTGTTCCTTAGTGCAGCCCGTATCTTGTAAAAATTCATAGGTGAGTGGCATACCTTCTTTTTCTTGATACGTACCGGCTGTATTCCCATATTTCTCACGACATAGAGGACAAGCAATATCGTGGACGATGGACGCTACTTCTACAATAAATTGTGTATCTTCATCCAAATTTTCCAATTCTCCAATGGTTTTGGCATAGGCCCAAACCTTTGTCAAATGGGCAATATCATGTAAATTATGATCCGAATAATTGATCATTTTTTCAAAAATTTCTGCTACATTCATATATTTATTATACCTGTATCGATCTATTTCAACAACACTGGATTGAAAGGGCTATGCTTGTTTTTCTTGATCTAAAACCTGATGTAAATTTTGAATCACATCCGATACTTTATAGGATCTTAACTCCTTCTCAAAATCTTTTTGTATTTGTATCAATTGTCCATCTAAGACCTTATGGATATTTCGTCCTACCAGACATTCTGGATTGGGATTTTCATGGAAATGAAAGATTTCTTTTTCACCGGCATTTACAGCTGTATAAATATCAAAAAAAGTCACTTGATCCAGCGGTTTTTCAATGGTGACATCATTCTTGCCACGATGGCTCATGATGATACCCGCTTTTTTCAGATTGGACATCACACCACGCACGATCACAGGATTAGCCCCGATACTTTTGGCTAAAAAGCTACTATTTACAGGTACACTTCCATGAAATGTATCAATAGCCGCTAAAATATGTATCGCAATCGTAAACTTACTTGTGATTTGCATGTTTGTTCTCCTTTTATATGTTTTGATCTGAATGCAACATAGGATATCGCTGTCGATCAACCAAAGTAGCCACAAAATCATTTGCTGGATGATCGATCAATTCCTGGGGACGATCAAATTGAATGATTTTTCCATGATCCATGACCAACACTTTTGTGCCCAATAGCAATGCTTCCTCAATATCATGGGTCACAAATAAAATCGTGATCCCCGTCTTCTGATGGATTTGTTTGATTTCCTTTTGTAGTTGTGAACGCGTGATCGCATCCACAGCGCCAAATGGTTCATCCATCAATAGAATATCTGGACTCGCTGCCAGGGCTCGGGCAATGCCGACACGCTGTTGCTGACCACCCGATAATTCATAGGGATAACGATCCATCATCGATTTATCCAACCCCACGATATCCATCGATTTTTGTACAGCATCTTTGGTTGCTTGTTTATTCCTTTTATTTTTCAGGCTCGGTACATACGCAATATTTTCTCGCACCGTCATATGTGGAAATAAAACACTCCCTTGGATCGCATATCCAATATGACGACGTAATTGAATCAAATCAACATCTTTAATATTTTTTCCATTCACAAAAATATCACCAGAAGTAGGCAAAATCAAGCCATTGACCATTTTTAACAGCGTTGTTTTACCACATCCTGATAAACCGACGATGGTCACAAATTCACTTTGATTGATCGATACATTTAAATCATCAATGATCCGATTTTGATCATACATTTTTTTGACATGCTTCATTTCAATTACTGGATTCATTGGATATGTTCCCTTTCTAGAAATGCCTTGGCTACTGCTTTCGGTTCTTTCTTTTGTGTTTCTACTTGATCATTCATTTTTGCCATGTCAGTATCACTGATCGTGTTATTTAATTTTTTCAGAACATGACGCAATTCAGGGTGTTTCCGTAAAACTTCATTGCGGACAACATTTCCGCATTGATAGGAAGGATAAAAATGTTTATCGTCTTTTAATACGACCACATCAGCTTTTGAAAGCTGCCCATCCGTTGTAAAAATATTCATCACATCGATTTGTTTGTCATTGATAGCTTGATACTTTAAGCCAATATCCATATCTTTTGTAGAAGCAAAATGGAAACCATAGGTCTTACACAATGCATCATAGCCATCTTCACGTTCAAAGAAATCATATTCAGCACCAAAGATCAATTGATCCGATACCTTCGCTAGATCAGAATATGTATGCAGACCATATTGTTTGGCAATCTCTTTTCGAACAACCAAACCAAAGGTATTATTAAACCCATACATACCAACCCAAGACATATCATATTTTTTGTCATAGGCCTGTTCCAATTGGTAGAATAACTTCTCTGAATACGTTCCCTTCCTTTTTAGCACCATATTCCAAGCGGTACCGGTATATTCTGGATACAAATCAAAGTCGCCTTTTTCCATACCGGGTTGGATATTGGATGTTCCGCCACCTACTCCCTGTGTGATTTCCACTTTCAAATTTGTATCTTCTTCAATCAAGATTTTCAACATTTCACCGATGATATATTCTTCCGTCATTGGTTTTGTCGCAATATGAATGGTGTCTTGTTGAAAAGGAACAAACAAATTGGTAATAAATATACCACAAACTACGAAAACCGTGATCCACATCGGTTTATTTTTCTTATGTTGTTTCCATCGTTTTTCAACGATGGATAAAATACCATCCGCCAACAAGGCCAATCCGGCAATCAACAAGCTCCCTGCTAAGGTCATTGCTGCGTTATTTGTGGTAATACCTCGATAAATGGCAACTCCCAATCCTCCAGCACCAATAAAAGAAGCAATACCTCCCAGAGCAATGGTCATCGTGACCATATTTCGAATACCTGATAAAATGACTGGCATCGCTAAGGGAAGCTTTACTTTCCATAAGGTTTGAAACCGTGTCGAACCCATACCGGTGGCGGCTTGGATAAGAATCGGATCAATGGTTGTAAGACCTGTATAGGTATTGCGAACCATGGGCAACAAAGCATAAATTGTCAAAGCGATGATAGCGGTAGCATTGCCAATACCTGAAAATGGAATCAAAAAACCCAACATCGAAATGGATGGAATCGTATAAAGAAAATTGATCGTATTCAATGTCGGTTTGGCACTCTTTTGAAATTCACTGATCAAGATACCTACTAGACCACCAAAAACAATCGCAATCAAGATCGCAATCAAAGAAATTTCAATGTGTTCCATCAATAATCCGGAAAAGAAATCCCATCGATTAATCAATAAGGAAATCATGATCAACCTCTACGATCGATGGCATGTACTGGACAATTTTCATAGCACAAACCACAATGCAGACAGTGATCTTGTTCAATGAAATAGGGAGTTCCCGATTGAATGCATTGTTGCGGACAATTTCGCATGCATGTCCTACAACCAATACAAGCATCGGAAATCAGAAAACCATGTTGTTGGACAACTTCTTGATCCAAACGAAAACTTTGACGATCAATTGGATGTTTTCCGAGATCAAAAAATTCGATTTGGCCATTATCCACCACAAAAGGTTCCAAAATATAACGAGAATCTCCTGGATAGACATCATTCATGACTGGATTGGCTTCAAAAATACGATCGATCCAAACTTTCGGATTGTTTAATTGTTTGACTTTTCCATGTAAGCGAATCATTTGAAAATCAGTATTCAAACCGGTTATCGCAATATGTGGATTCTGGGTAATTTGATCATAAAAATCCTTTCCGCGTGCTGTACAAAAATACAACTTTTTATCTTCAATTAACATCACATCAATCATACGATTATGCGGCATTCCTTCTTTATCAACCGATGCAAAAGATACATCTTTGATCATTCTTAACATTTGTAGACATGCTTGTGCATTCATATGGTTTCCTCCTGATTTCTACATTTGTAATATATATTATTTCATTTATATCGTCAATATTATTATTACATTTAAAATCTTTGTAAAGAAACCCGATTTTCTTGGAATGGATGATATAGTAAAGCCATGAAAACAAAGAGAGAGATCGAGACCTATATTGCCTACTATAAGTCGGCTATCAAACAAAAAAAGAAATTGATTCAAGACTATCAAAAAAAATTGAATAAGTTGATTGAAAAAGAAAAATTTAAAGATATCCCTTTCTATGCCACATTGATTTCTTGGAATACCTATGAGATGGAAGCGCAAGAATTATGTTTAAAGGGATTAAAGAAAATTGACAAAAAAGAACAAATTGATCAATTGATCGATGACTACTCCAAAAAAATTGACAAACAAAAAACCAAGATCCACGGTGTGGATCCGGACTTAAATGAATCAACCATTGAGATGTGGTATGAAACCATCGCCAATAGTGATTTGATGCACCATCTCGTGAAATACCAAGGATGGTCGATGTTTGTAGAAGACTTAAAAGCCATTCAAGAAAAACTATATAATTAGACACCGATCTTCCCCGACCATGCTTTGATACAAGAAAGGGTCGGTATCCCCTTCCGTATTGATTAAAAGGATCGAAGCATCTTGTTGAATTTGAAATTGATTTCGCAATGCATCACTTTTTACGATTTGATCCACCAATCCCATGGTCAAAGCGCCGGATGGACCCGAAATGATATCATTGGTTTTCAACACATGCATGCCCCGAATGGCTGCATCATCTTCACATATACAAATACAATTTACTTGTTTTTGGATGATGGGCCACGTGATCAAACAAGGGATACCTCGATTGAGATGCGTCATGATCGTCGGTTGACATACTACCGATGATCTTTTTGTTTGTTCCATAGAAACATATAAACAAGGTGAGCTTATGGGCTGTACAATAATCAATTGGGCCTTAGGATACATGTGATGAAAAGCATCGATCATGCCACCGGCCATGGCACCGGTTCCCGCTTGTAAGAAAATATGTGTAGGTGTCGTAGAAATTTGTTGTTGGATCTCTTTGGCCATGGTCAGATATCCTTCAATGATCCAAGTTGGAATTTTGGTGTACCCATCCCAAGCTATATCTTGTAGCAAGATCCCATCGTTATCTTTGGCCCATGCCCTTGCTTTTTGGATGGCTTGATCATAGGAACCATCGGTTATCACCACTTGTACATTCTTTCTTTTTATCTGGTTTTGATAGATCTTGCTGGATCCTTTTGGCATCAAAAGATAGGACGAACAGCCAAATAATGAAGTTGCCCAAGCGATGGCAACTCCTTGATTTCCATGGCTTGCACACACAAAGGTCACCTTCGAATGATCCATTGTCCGCAGTTTTGCCAATGATGTAGTTTGTGGATCCAAATGATTTCGTTCGCATAAAATACGAAACATCGCATAACTAGCGCCCAATCCCTTAAAGCTTTTTAAGCCCAATCGTTGGGATTCATCTTTAATAAAGAGATTTTTCAAATGATGTTGACTTGCATAAACTTGCCAATCCACCAATGGTGTAGGGATGTAATTGGGTAGTTGTCGATGAAAGAAAATGGCATCTTGAGAAAATGTTGGTGGAATTTCTTTTCTATTTGTATTGATAAATTGCTGCATGTTAATACCTCAATTTTAATTTGGATAAATCAACATCCACGTCATAGCCCAGTGATTCTAAATATTGAGCCATGCCTTTTTTTGCGAGGTCCACATGATTTTTGGGAGCCACGGTCACACAATCAATCGGTAAAGTATCTAACTGAATCTCGATATAAGGCAATAAAAAGCCTTCTTTTTCACGAAATAATATTTTTTGTTTATGCGGATTTCGGAAAACGATTCGATATTCTTTTTCTGCCGCAAATTCTTCTTGTTTAAAGAAAAGTGCATACGTATTTAATTTTCGTTTCAACAAAGTAAAATCGTCGTCTTTTTTTACATTGGCAAACAATTCTTCAATCAAATGTTTTTGCACTTCTCGCGTATAAATGACGTGGCCATGATAAAATATGTCTTGTTTCTTTTGGATCTGGCTCAGCAATTCATCGGCTCGAAAAGCGACATTATAACCGGTATTGTCACCGAATTCGGACCAAAGCGTAATACTATCTTTATCGGTAGAAAAAGAACAAACAAATGTATCATGTCGTTTGGATTCTTCAATCGTATTCACGACTTCGGATAATAACAATTCTTGTAGACTCGAATCGGGTAATTCATCAATGACTTCTTTGGTCACATGTGTAATATAATCCATTTCATTGGTGTCATTGAGAAAACTACTTTTGGTTGCATATAGAATTTTGGTTGCCAAAATGCTCTTTAAGCTGCTGCATTTTGTGTAATGATATAAATTGTCTTTCTTTGGGATGTGTTTAATTTTAAGTTCCATAACACTATTATAATAAAAAATGGATAAATCATCGCTGATTTACCCAAATCTTTACAATATTTTGCATATGCTCATCGATTGCTTGACGGGCTTTACCGTGTATACCCAAATGATAGCCAATTGGCAACATCGATCGTGGTAGAAGTTGATTCTTTTTTTGATCATATTGAAATGGCATATATACACACGTACTCGCTTTTTGTATTTGTTGTAAAACAAGATCATCCATTGTCCCAAAACACATCAAGAATCCTCGAATCGATGAGATATCTACCTTGGTGATATCGGGATTGGTCACGATGGTCAATGTGACTTGTGGATAGGTTGCCGCTACCGCCAAAGCGATGTGTGAACGTTCGCCCAGTTCGAGTAGGCCAATCTTACGAATGCCTTGGGAATGTAAAAAGCTAATGATTCGACCAAAAGCGGTGATATCCGCATGGGCAGGGGCGACAAAAACATGACAGTGATTACGATGAGCCCACCGAATCGCAGCGGATGTCCATTTTCCTTTGTCAATCAGGATCAACGTATGCACTTTTGCGAGAGTCGTCTGGTAGAACGTTCCCTCTTTGATTTGAATTTCTTCCATAGCGACTCCTTTCGTTTCTATTTTGCTTTTCCTTGATTTGCGACCGCCTTCATTTTGGCTTGGATCGTTTCAGCATCACCTAAATAGTAGTGATCTTTCACTTGAAATGCTTCGTCAAATTCATACACCAAAGGGATACCCGTTGGAATGTTGACACCAACGATGGCTTCCTTATCCATCTTTTCAAAATATTTGACCAAAGCCCGGATCGAATTGCCATGGGCGGCAATCAACACGCGTTTTCCGGCTTCCATATCTTTTTTTATGTTGGCTTCAAAATAAGGAATGACACGATCGATCGTGGTTTCTAAGCTTTCTGCCAAAGGCAATGCTTTGGCATCCACATTGCGATACATCGCTTGATTGGCAGGATTCCGATCATCTTCAACTTCCAATAGGGGTGGCTTTACATCAAAAGAACGACGCCAGCTCTTTACTTGATCTTCCCCATATTTAGCAGCTGTATCGGCTTTATTTAAGCCTTGTAGCGCTCCATAATGACGTTCATTTAAATGCCAGCTCTTATAAACAGGCAACCAATTGCGATCCATTTCATCCAAAATGTGATTCAACGTATGGATGGCTCGTTTTAGATAGGATGTATAACATACATCAAAATCATAACCTTCTTGTTTCAATGTCTGGCCAGCTTGAATGGCTTCTTGATGTCCTTTTTCACTCAAATCGACATCAGTCCATCCCGTAAAAAGATTGGCTTTGTTCCATTCACTTTCGCCATGACGTACTAATACTAATTTCATATTCATATATCTCCTAGTTAGCATAAACTAACTTCAGTATATCCTTTATTCTCTAAATGTCAATCGCATTTGATGCCAACATACACCACCATGGACACTCTTATCACTGATTCCTTCATCCCTGAAACCAAATTTCGCATAATAAGATACCAATGCATCTTTACAAGTTAATACAAGTCCTTTTCTATTTTGACTTTTGGCATCACGAATCACTTGTTCCATTAAATGTGTAGCACACCCTTTGTTTCGATAGGAAGGCAATGTATTCAAACCAAAGATCATTTGCCATAGTCCGGCTTCATCATGCATACTGGCTACTTCATACATGACATCACATAGATCTTTTTGGTTGGTCACAAACCCATCCACAAAGGAAACAATTTGATTTTCATCGATCAACAACCAGAAATGATTCCCATAATATTGAATTCGTTTCACAAATTCGTCTTTGGTTGCTGCTTCTGCTTGAGGAAAACAAGCCGATTCTATTGATGCAATCGCATCTAGATCGGCCATCGTTACATGTCGAATGCTCATAGACATTGTTTCGCAAATTCCTTTGCTTGTTCCAATTGAGCTTGGCTGGCTTTATTTTTAACATAGAACGTCTCTGGTACCACTTTAATTCCTTTTTCTTCTAGTTGTTTGCGCATCAGATCCAAGCTATGTTTCGAGATCCAAGAAGTTGAAAATAAAACGGCTTTCTTCACGTTTTTTGCATCGAGCTCATTTAAATATTTTTTTAAATGTTTATCTGATCCATAGGCATATAATGCCCCACCCACAAATAACGTATCAATGGATTGGGTGATTTTGGCATCGGCCTGATCAACCGAAATGGCGGTCGTACCAATCGCTTGTGCTATGGCATCAGCCACTAATTTCGTGTTACCGGAACGAGAATAATATCGAACTGCATTCATATCTAAATCCTCCTTTAATCGGAAATATCGGCATCCAATTGTACATAGAAAGAGTAAATCGGATACTTTCTTTTTACTTCATTCACAATTTCTTGATAAAGTGCATGACGATCTTCGACATCAAAATCAATAATGATATCAAAACGAATTTGTCGTTTGCCATTATCCAAATAAAAACCGTGCATTTGCAGAACATGTGGATGGCTCATGACCATCTTACGGATATCCGCTTCAATGATCGCGGATGATTCATCATTGACATTTTGCGCATAAATCGAGATACCAGTCAAGGTGACACCTGTATCTTTGTATGTTTTTTCGGCAATATGACGCTCTAATGTATCGAGTTCTTTGGCCGTCATATTGGATGGTACTTCAATATGTACCGAACCTATCAAACGATCGGGTCCATAATTATGAATGATCAAATCATAGGCACCTTGCACTCGATCAAAGGTCTCAATGCTGGCTTTCACTTTTTGCGTAATATCTGCATCGATTCGTTCTCCTAATATTTCACTGATCGTATCTCGCAACATTTCAAAACCGGACTTAATGATCACAAACGCAATGATCAGACCCAACCAGGCTTCGATACTGATATGGCAGAAAAGATATAGGATAGCTGCAACCAAGGTAGAAGTAGAAACGATGGAATCATTCAAAGCATCCTGACCAGAAGCAACCAAAGCATCGGAATCTTCGGTTTGACCAACCTTTTTAACATACGATCCCAAAACAATCTTTACAATGATGGCCACAAAAATAATGAGCAAAGTCACAATGGAATAGGTCGCGGTTTCCGGATGCACAATTTTTTTGATGGATTCTTGTAGAGAAGTAATGCCAGCATATAAAACGATAACAGAGATAATCGAAGCACTTAAGTATTCAATGCGTCCATATCCCAAGGGATGTTTTTTATCCGGTTCCTTACCTGCTAACTTTGTGCCAATGATCGTGATCAAACTGCTCAAGGCATCACTTAAGTTATTGACCGCATCCAATGTGATAGCGATGGATCCGGAAATCAATCCAACAATGGCTTTAAAAATGGCCAACGCAATATTTGTGATAATCCCGATGATACTGGTTTGAATAATCTTTTTTTGTCTACTTTGATTCATAAAGATCCCCTTCTAGTATTGTATATAATAAATCATAAAGTTCTTTGGCTTGCTTTCTTTCTAATGGAATACAAGAACCAATTTTCAAAGGAACTTCTTTGACTTGGTCTTTCATTGCTTTTCCTTTATCGGTTAGATAGATCAAAACTTGTCGCTCATCTTGGGGATTGCGTTTTCGTTCGATCCATCCTTGTTTTTCCATTTTCTTTAATAATGGCGTCAATGTGCCATTGTCTAAAAATAAACGATCACCAATATCGCCTACCGGAATGCCGTCTTGTTCCCATAGAACCATAAAAGTAATATATTGCGTATACGTAATACCCAATGGTTTTAAATACGGGGTATATGCGCCTACGACTTTACGAGCTGCTGCATACAATGGAAAACACAATTGATTTTCTAATTTTAATGCATCCATTTAAATCAATTCCTGAACAGCTTGTTTCACTGTTTCCATATTTTCTGTTGGTTCAAAACGTGCAACTACATTTCCCATTCGATCAACCAAAAATTTCGTAAAATTCCATTTAATATCTGGATTGTTTTTATAATCTTTATCGATCTTTTTTAACATGGCTGACATGGCCAATGCTTTCGGACCTTTGCCAAATCCTTTAAAGCCTTGTTGTGCTTTTAAATAGGTATACAATGGCAATTCGTTTTCACCATTCACATCGCTTTTGGTCATTTGATCAAATTGGGTATTGTATTTCAATGTACAAAATTGATGAACTTCATCATCCGTTCCTGGTGTTTGCCCTGCAAATTGGTTACATGGAATATCGATAATTTCAAATCCTTGATCATGAAATTGTTCATACATGGATTCTAAATCTTTATATTGTGGAGTAAAACCACAACCAGTTGCGGTATTAACAACTAAAACAACTTTCCCTTGATAGTCTTTCATCGAAATTTCTTCATGGTTACGATTGGTTACGCTATAATCATAAAAATTAGTCATACGCCTTCTCCTTTTTATATTTTATACAATTGTATTTTATACAATATTTTTATTTTGTCAAATCTCTTTGAAATAAATTTTTAATTTTTATAAAATGCAACTCGGACAGAAAAATAGTTTGATCCAGCGGGTAGCATGGATGTTGGTAGACATCTCCATGTTGCCTTTTTTATTTTAAGGAGGGAGAATCGTATGCCAAAAACAAAGAAACAAGGAATCATTTTTGGTTTGATCATGTCCTATGCCATGGCTTATGGTATGGAAGTCTACAACACCGCCATCAAAGACGGATTTACCCTACGTCTTGGTGGATTTAGTACCATGACAAACCACGTTTTTCTACAAGCATTATTGGAAGCCCTTTATATGGGCGTCTTTGTCTTTATCATTTCCAATTTATGGGGAAATCGCTTTGGTGCCAACTTTGCCCAAAAAGTTGTGGATTCACAAAAGGATAATCCTTATTTTTGTCAATTGATGCGACAAGCTGGAACCGTAGCGATCATGTGCCCAAGCATGAGCATGGTTGCTTCGATCCTATTCAATGTGATCTTAGCCCATCAAGCCATCTATAACTTACCTGCTATCTGGGTCGGAACGGTACTCAAAAACTTTCCTATGGCTTTTTTCTGGAACATGTTTGCGGCCGCTCCATTTACACATTGGTTTTTCAACAAGATCTATTCCCATTAAAAAAATATGCACTCGCATATTTTTTTAATCTTTGATCAAATTTCCTTTTTTGATATTATCTTGTAAGATATCATCAATCACTTCATACAGTCTTTCGGATCCCATTTTGGTTTTTACTTGTCTGCCATAAACTTGGCTAGCATGCACATGGTGTTCTTTCCAATCTCCACCATGATTGCTGTTGTTCAAAAGCAGCGGTTGCAAATTATCCATGGCATGTGCAAATCGTGCTTCTGCCGTTTCATTGGCTTCGAATTCATCAAAGATGGCGATCATCTCTTCTTTTTGATCCTTGGGCAATAACGCATAAATACGCTCTTTGGCAGCATTTTCTCGTGCTTTTTGAGTGGCAAGACCCGCTTTGTCATAGGCATAGGTATCACCCGCATCGATTTCTACAATATCATGGATCAAGCTCATGATCATGACTTTACAAATATCAATCGGTTCATTCGCATATTCTTTCAAGATATAGGCCATGATTGCCATATGCCAAGCATGTTCTGCATCGTTTTCACGTCGTCCATGATTGGTTAAATGCGTTTGTCGAAAGATATTTTTTTCTTTATCAATTTCTAAGGCAAACGCAAGTTGTTTCTGAAGTCGTTCTTCCATTTTTTCACATCCTTTGCTTGTATTATAGTGCATTATCGAAAAACTGCTCGAATTTTTAGAGCAGATAGTCCATAATAAGTAAGCATGACAAAAGGAGATATTTATGATCATTCAACAAATTGATCCTAATTTATTAGAACTTGGTAAACAAGCAGAGATAGATTGTAAGGAAATATATGCACAAATGGATGAGATCTGTTTAAAAAACTCAGATCGTGTTTTATCGGCTTTTATCGAAAATCAGGTATCCTATACCGATTTTGCGGAAATGAATGGATATGGTGAATTTGATGAAGGTAGAAACAAACTAGAACGAATTTTTGCGAATGTATTAGGATGTGAAGATAGCTTGGTCCGTCCTCAGATCATGAGCGGCACCAATGCCTTATATTTAACGTTTTCGGCTTTACTAAAACATGGCGAAACCATGATTTCCTTATCGGGAAAACCCTATGATTCGTTGCAAGAAATGGTTGGTTTGATTGGGGATTCTACACAATCTCTAAAAGCCTATGGGGTAAAATATGAACAAATTGATCTGGTCAATAATACTTTTGATGAAGAAAAAATCGTCCATCGCCTGCAAAAAAAAGATGTAAAATTAGTAGAAATCCAACGTTCTCGCGGTTATTCTTCTCGACATTCTTTATCGATCGATCAAATGGCTCATGTGATCCAAGCCATTCGCCGTGTCAATCAAGATGTGATCATCATGATTGATAATTGCTACGGTGAATTAGTAGAAACCCTGGAACCCGGTCATATCGGGGCTGATGTTGTCGTTGGTTCTTTAATGAAAAATCTAGGTGGTGGTGTTGCTTCGAGCGGTGGTTATATTGCTGGAAGAAAAGATTTGATCCAAATGGTTGCCGATCGACTCACGGCTCCTGGTATTGGCAAAAATCTAGGTGCCAATTTCAATCAAAACAACGCTTTTTTCAAAGGCATCTTTATGGCACCGACAGCCGTTCGAAATGCTTTAAAAACTCAAGTCTTTGCTGCATATATGTTGGAAAAATTAGGCTATACAAATGTTTCACCAACATGGCAGGAGAAGCGTACGGACATCATTCAAACGGTTGAATTGGGGAGTGTTGATGATTTGGTGCAATTTACTCAAGGTATTCAATCGGCTTCACCCATCGATTCTTATGTTCGGATCATGCCCGCCCCTATGGCTGGATATCCTTTTGATGAGGTCATGGCTAGTGGTAGCTTTACCAATGGTTCCACCATTGAATTAAGTGCCGATGCCCCTGTCGTTCCGCCTTACACTTTATATATGCAAGGTGGATTATCCTTTGAATATGGAAAATTATCCATTCTCCTTGCCCTAACGAATATTCAAAAAACAAAATCCAGTGGAAACTGATATCCACTGGATTTTTATATACTTCCCATTTGTCCACCATCGATGCGAAGGATGGAATTGTTGATATAATCAGCTTGGTCACTGATCAAAAACTTGACAAGATGGGCAACTTCTTCTGGTTTTCCATAGCGTTTGACCAAAATCTTTTCGCATTCCGATTGAAGAAAATCAGCATCATATCCCTCCAATTCGCTTTCTGTACCTATGAATCCAGGTGCAATCGCATTCACATGAACATAGGGTGCAAATTGAACGGCTAGATCATGAGTCAGAGCATTTAATGCAGCTTTGGATGTATCATAATCAATGCTCATTGGATAATACGTATTCATTCCATTCGTAGAAGAAATATTGATGATACGTCCATATTCTTGTTTCAACATATGAGGATAGACTCGTTTCGCACAATTATAAGCTCCAACTACATTGACGTCTAACGTTTTGCGAAATTCATCGGCTGTTTTTAAATGAAAGAGATTGGATAAATCAATCCCTGCATTATTGATGAGAACATCTACACCGCCTAGTTTCGATTCGATCAACGTCACCATTTGGTCAACTTCGTCTTCTTTGGATACATCCGCTTGTATACACAAACAAGGAACACCATACAAATCTTGGATTTGATCTTGTACTTCTTTTGCTTCTGTTTGAGAAGAACGATAATTGATCACGATCGCATATCCAGCTTGAGCCAATTCAAACGCAATCGCTTTGCCAATACCCTTGGATGATCCCGTAATTAGTACAACTTGATTCATATTGAAAAAAGAGCTTATCTCTAAGCTCTTCCTGCATACTTGCCATCTTCGGTATTCACCAAAACTTTTTCGCCTTGCGCAATAAATTGAGGAACGCGAATTGTTAAACCTGTGTCTGTCACTGCATCTTTCGATTGCGTCGATGGAGCACCTTTGATAGCTGGTGTTGTTTCCACAATGGTCACTTCTACTTTGCCAGGAAGGGACAGAGTCAAGCATTCTCCTTCAAAGAAAACTAAACCAACATTCATGCCTTCGGTCAAGAAGTTTTTATTGAAACCAACTTGTGCTTCATCCAATTCATACATATCGTATGTTTCATTATCCATGAAATAATAAACACCACCCGATTCATAAGAATATTGGGCTTCTTTTTTCTCAATGATTGCTGCTTCGAATTTTGTATTCGCGTTGAAATTTCTTTCTTGCGTAGAACCCGTTTTTAAGTTCTTCATCTTTGTTTTTAAAATGGCAGCTCCTTTACCTGGCTTTACATGCATAAAATCTAATACTTGCCAAGGATCGCCATCTACCATAACTGTTAATCCTGTTTTAAAATCTCCAGCTTCAATTGCCATACTTACTCACCTTTACCTTTTACCAAACTATTTTACCAAGGAAGTCATGGATATTCAATGAGAAGATGGAAATCAAATCAAAATGCCATCCAAATGATCGATTTCATGCTGAATAATTTGAGCGGTCCATCCATGAAATACTTGTCTCTTTTTATGAAAAGAAAAATCTTGATACTCTACTTCAATCGTTTGGTA
>NZ_JAXDRQ010000057.1:0-31788 GCF_034090965.1 Absicoccus sp.
ATCAAATCTTGACGCTTCTTCACAAAAGCTAAGATCTTATCCCAAAAAAAATGTTTCGCAAATAATACGATCAAAATCGTTGAAATCAACGTCATGATCATATCTTGCAGATTGATACGCAGGTAGTTTGCTACGTTAAAATCAACCATAAGACCTATGCCGCCTTAACAAAGATCAATAGAATCGCAATGACCAAGGAATAGATACCAGTTGTTTCGGCTAAGGCAATACCTAATACCATGGTCGAGTTGATCTTCGATTGCGCATCGGGATTACGACCAACTGCTTCGGCACCACGACTCGCCGCAATACCTTGACCAATACCAGGCCCTAAACCAGCGATCATCGCAATTCCTGCACCTAAACAAGCCATACCTTTCACAAATTCTTCATTAAACATAAAATATTGTCCTCCTTTTGTTTATTTAGTCCGTTGGCGCTACTTGTTCTCCTAAGAAATAAGAACCCAACGTAAAGAAAATAAATGATTGAATAAATGCCGAGAAACAATCAAAATACATGTGCAAAAATGGCGTTGCGATATACCCAAGCACACCCCACGGCATCGTGATCTTCATCAATGTATAGACCAACATCATGATGATGTATCCGGCCAGCATGTTTCCAAACAAACGCATCGTCAAAGAAATAACCGGTGCTACTTCACCAATCAAGTTCAATGGATATAAGAACCAAAACGGTTGTGCCCATTCCTTCAAACGCGATACAAGACCCGCCTTTTTAATTCCATATGCCTGTACCATCACAAATAAGCTCAAAGCCAAGGTTCCATTGAAGCTCACATTGGATGTTGGATTTTGTAGACCAAGAAGACCCATTAAGTTACTAGCGATCATCATAAAAAACAACGTACCAAAAATAGGCAGATACTCCCATGTTTTTTCCCGTAAATTCGGTTTGATGACATACATGATCGCATTGAGCATCTCTTCTGCTACATATACCACACCCGTTGGTTTCTTTGAAGGATCGGCTTGATCAATTTTCTTGCCAGCAACATAGAAGAAGATCGCAAACAAAATGCATAAACAAAACCACACCAAGATGGATTGTTGGATCTCCAAATGAAAACTTCCCATTTGGATCTCTAATGCACTAACTTGCTCTCCCATGATGATCCTCCTTATCTATTTGTGCATAAGCCAAAAGACTGGCTTTATGCATTAAAAACCCAACCAATACACCAAGAATCGAAAGATGCATCCAAGCACAAATCACCAAGATCAAACCATACATAGTATAGCGAACCACATATCCTTTTTGACCTTGTGCCTTGCCATCTTCCATAGATAAAGATTGCGTCAAACGAACAATCGAACGATAACCTAGCAATCCCATCCCTAGACCAATTCCAATGCTGCATGCCACTTTTCCATCAAAGAAAACCCAGCCAATCAAAGCGGCTACGATGCCAAACAAAAGTGATGTGCGAACAACGAAATCCGTCATTTTCTGCATGGCATCCATTACTTCGTACCGAAAATTCGATCGCCTGCATCTCCTAAACCAGGAATGATATATCCATGCTCATTCAAACGCTCATCCAAAGCAGCTAAATATAGATGTACATCTGGATGCACTTTTTCCACGGCATTGACCCCTTCAGGGGCCCCAACCAAACAAACCAAACGAATCGATTGGGCGCCATGGGCCTTGGCCATATCAATCGCGGCTATGCTTGAACCACCGGTTGCCAACATCGGATCAACGATGATCACTTCGGATTCTGGAAAATCTTTTGGATATTTTTCAAAATACACTTGTGGTTGTAACGTCTCTTCATTACGGAACATACCAACATGCGCTACTTGAGCCGTTGGAATCAAATCCATGATGCCCGAAACCATACCTAAGCCGGCTCGCAAGATGGGCATGATCACAACCTTCTTAGCCAATTCCTGACCGACATAAGGGGCCATAGGCGTTTCAATTTGAATATCTCGAGTTGGTAGATCGCGCGTCACTTCATACACCATCAAGCCACCAATTTCATCTAAATTCTGACGAAAATCTTTCGTTCCGGTATTCTTGTTTCGCATGATCGTCAATTTATGACGAATCAATGGATGATTAATCACTGTTAACATTTGTTTCTTTTCTCCTATTCAACATCTTACAATTATCTATTTTAAACAAAGAAAAAAGCGTTTTCAATACAACACTTTTCCAATTGTGCATACATCAAATTGATTGGCTGCTCGCAAGCGAATGCCTGCATGTGTCGATCCCTGCTTACGAAACGCGTCCTCTAAAACATCCAATGCCAATTGCGGATGATTTGCTTCCTGCGAAAGATGCGCCAAAACAATTTCCTTGGTTCTTGTATTGACTACCTGCATCAAATTATGCGCAGAATCCTCATTGTTCAAATGGCCATCATCCCCTAAGATCCGCTGTTTGATAAACATGGGGCGGCTTGTCTGCATGAGTTTTGCCACATCATGATTGCTTTCGAAAATATAATAATCCGCATCCTGTAAGTATTCTTTTTCTTCATTGGGAACAAAACCCGTATCGGTGATATAAACCAACTTTTGGGTTTGCGTTTCGATCACATAGCCCACTGTCTTTGGCGCATCATGCGATAAACGAATAACCCGAATATGAAAATCTCCCAAATCAAACGTTTCATTGGGACATACCACATGATGCTCTTTCAAATCATCGATTTCGCAATAGGAATACACTGGTAAATGCGCCACATCCTTGATCCGTGATATATGATCCTTATGCGTATGTGTGATTAGTACTCCATCACTGTCATTGATATCTGCCTGCACTTGATCAAAAGCTTTCGCCAAATATTTTTTGGTTGAGCCACAATCAATCAAGAGCTGTGAATGCGCGCTCCGAATCAAACAACTATTTCCTTTCGATCCCGAACACAATAAATCAATGCGCATAAATATCATCTCCTTGACTGGCATAATTCGTAAAGCGCGACAAACTCTTTTCAAACGCTAAATGAATCTTGCCAATGGCACCATTTCGATGTTTTGCCAACGAAAGATCAACCACTTCCGTATCACTTTCCTCTTCTTTATCCTTTTCATAATAGTTTTCACGATATAAAAACATGACAATGTCCGCATCCTGTTCAATGGAACCTGATTCACGCAAATCCGATAATTGCGGTTCATGATCCGTTCGTTCTTCCACTTTTCGTGATAACTGGGATAGCGCGATAACGGGACAATCCATTTCTTTCGCTAAGATCTTTAAATTACGTGAAATATCCGACACCTCTTGTTGACGAGATTCTTGACGCCCACCCGTGATCAATTGCAGATAATCGATGACAACTAAAGAAAGTTGGTCATGTTCACTCTTTAATTTCCGACACTTCGAAAAGATTTGTGATACCCGGATGCTCGAAGTATCATCGATATAAATTTCGCGTTCGCTTAAATGCGAAGCTGCTGCATTTAACTTCGACATATCCGACTCATTCAAATGACCACTACGTAACTTATCGGCATACACACGGCTTTCACAACTCAACAAACGCTTCATCAAACTATCACTTGGCATTTCCAAAGAAAACATCGCCACACAACCGGCATTGCGCTTGGCCACTTGATTCAAAAAATTCAATGCCAAAGCCGATTTTCCCATGGCTGGACGAGCCGCGAGAATAATAAGATCCCCTCTTTGAAAGCCATTGGTGATCCCATCCAGATCCGTAAATCCAGTTTTGATTCCAGTAACACCTTCATGATTGCGTAATTCATTTAATTCCGCAATGACTCGATTACTGATTTCGCGACTCGATTCAAATTCCGCACCACGACGAACCCGGGTCACATCCATGATTGAACGTTCGGCTTGATCCAATACCGCATCGATATCACTGCTATCTGTATAAGCTAAATTCGTGATCGCATCACTTGTTTGGATCAAACGACGCAATTGCGCTTTATTTTTTATCTCTTCAATATAAGAAGGGACAATCGATGGGCCAATCGCTGTATCCACCAAAGAGACAATATAATCTGCCCCTCCAGCACTTGCCAATTGATCCTGATCTTGGAGTCTTGTCATCACCGTGATTTGATCAATGGGTTTACCTTGTTCATGAAGGTCAAACATCGTTTGATACAGACGCTGATGAGCAGGCAAATAAAATTCTTCCGCTTCTAGGTCGGCATCCAAACACATCGTGAAAACTTCGGGCCACATCATCATAGCTCCCAAAAGTGCGCACTCTAATGGTTGACTATTGGGTAACTCGCGCACCATGGCTTACCCCTTTTGGCGAACTTTTACGACGATTTCGCCAATGACCTGATTCCGATACAGATCAACTTTGACACGCGTAGTTCCTAAACTCGAAATGGGTGCATCCAATTCAATTTTTCGTTTATCAATTTGAATGCCTTTCTTTTGTAAGGCAGCCACAATATTCTTGGTCGAAACAGACCCAAAAACTTGGCCATTGGCCCCTGCATTCAACAAAAATTCAACGGGTGTGTTTTCCAATTGTTCTTTAATGGCTTCGGCCTCTTTTTTTAATTCCGCCTCTTCTTCTTTACGCACTTCCATTTGTTGATCCAATACTTTTTTGGATCCCTTGGTATACGCTACGGCATACCCATTCTTGATCAAATAGTTGCGTGCATACCCATCACTCACTTCTTTGACTTCATCTTTTTTTCCTAATTTACGAATATCTTTAAGCAAGATTACCTTCATCCTGTTCTTCCTCCTTCTGTAATACTTCCAATAATATGGTCTTGCATTCATTTGGTGTTAAATCATTTCGCTCCACGGCAGCCGCCGAAAAATGGCCACCCCCCTGCAATTGCTCCATGATCTTTTGCACATTGAATCGACCCAAACTTCGAGCGGAGACAGCTGTTACTTTTTCTTTGCCTTTTAAAGGTGCAATCACAAACGATGCATAACAGCCTTTGACCAAGGTCAACGATTGTGCTGCTTTCGCTAACATGGTCTTATCTTGTGGCTCATCCACACAAACAACCATAAAATGACCATATTGTTTGGCTTGATCGATCAAATGATTTTTAGTTTTAAATTCATCAAAATTCACGCAAAGTGCCCGTTCTGCCAAGTTTCCATTGGCACCCCACGAACGCAAAGCAGCCGCCGCTTCAAAAGTACGCGAATCCGTATGCATCTTAAAACGATTGGTATCGACTAAAATACCCAAATACATGATGGTTGCTTCGGTTTCATAGATAGGAATATGATTAGGAACATTTTGCATCAATTCAACGATCAATTCACAAGTCGAACTAGCGCCACTTTCCACATACGCTAATTTCGCATTGGAAACAAAGTGATCCCCGCGACGATGATGATCGATCACGATCACATTCTTACAAAGTTCTTCAAATTTTTGAGCACTTGAAATTGCACCTACTCCATGGTCTACCATGATCAACAAATCATTCTCCAGATCCATCATTTCATAGGCTTCATCTGGAGAAACAAATGTATGACGATCTAAGATCGTTTGATGATAATGATCCATCGTTTCCTGAAGTTGCGCATCACGAGGTACATTCTTTAACACGATATAAGCGGATTTTCCTAAAGATTTGACCCAGGCCGAAACGCCTAAGGCAGCTCCCATACAGTCAAAATCCGAATCGACATGTCCCGCAATAAAAACTTTTGGTGCATCTTTGATCGAACTTTGGATCGTTTGCCCCATGGTATGTACACGCACCTTCGAACGACTGGAAGCACTTTCACTGTTGCCCCCAATATAACGAACCGAACCATTCGCATTGCGGAAAGCCACTTGATCCCCACCACGCGATTGCGCCAATTCAATCAATTCATTGACCATGCGATCCAGCTTGGTAAAATCATTGGTCCCATACGCAAAAGCCATGCTTAAGGACATCGATACATCCAATTTATCGGCTTCATCCTTGATGATTTGTAAGATGGCAAAATTTTCAGCTTGAAGTGCCTTAAAGATTTCACGATTTAAAACCAAGAAGAAACGATCCGATCGCAAGCGTCGAATCAAGATACCATGATCATGGGCCCATTGAACGACGGGAACACGCAAATGCGTATTGATCAAAGCCATCATATCTTCACTTTCATAGCTTTGGTACTCCATATAGTTATCCAATTGGATCAAGCCAACCACAATACTATTTTGTTCATAGATCTTGGATAATTTTTTGTATTTAGTGACATCCCGCACATATAACACATTGGATTCTTCCGCCCGAATGATTTCATAATACGAATCTTGATAACGACCAATGATCGCATCCACTTTATCTTCGAACAAATGACGAATATCCCGAATCCAAGCTGTTGCTTTTTTATTGACAATATCAATGTTGCGTTTCTTAAAAAAATCCGATGCCCAAGTAACGACATATTCATCATCATAGGTCAATAGACCAATATTGCCAAAATTCAGAGCGCCTTTGGCATCTTTTCCTAAAAAGCGCGAAATATCCACTTCCGTCTTGACACCTTGTTTGTGAACTGTCGACCAAAACCCATAAAAAGCAGCAAGGAAAAGCAAAATAATGACAAACAACATGCCTGCTTCCCATCGATAGCCACCATTGATTTCATAAACAATAAAAATGACAGAGGCAATACTTGCGAAAATGATCAATGAAATCCATTTTTGAAAATCTTTCATACTACTCCCTCGAGTCTAATTGTTGTCGGGCTCGCAAGCCACACAGACAATCCAAAAGGCCCGCTACGACCCAGATGCCATTCACAATTGGAATAAAGGCACCTATAATGGCAAAAAAAGCCCATTTTCTTTGCGATTTTTGAATCACTTTATTCATAAAATATAAAACACCGAAATAATCCAAGACCATTAGATCTAAAATGGTGAGCACTTGGAGCAAATCGGTAATATCTACGCTTAAGTGTAACACATTCTGGCTAAAAAGGTATAAAACACACATGAGGATCGAAAGAATGCCAAACCAACGAGGTGGCAACATCTTGGTGATGGGTTTGATAGGTACCATATCAATTTTTAAGCGCATGCAGATCATCAATCCAACCATATGGATAGCTAAAGCTTCCATTGTACCCAATACGATCACAAACAAGAAAACCAAAACACGCAAATGAATAGTTGGGAATAAAGCAACAATGTCCTTAAAATCCGTATTCACATCATACCCAAAAATGCCTGCCCATAAGTAAATGATCAAAGCCGTCGCAATGATCGACAGGATCGCCGTCAATAAAAAATTACTCATATGACTTCGTTTATGATAAACGCCAGATCCATATAAGTAACCAATCAAGATCGCCGACCAACTATAAAACCAAGTGGTAAAACCACCAAATAAAAAAGTCATCAAGATCATTGCCAGGGAGACGATACCACCTCCATAGTTGCCATACATCGATGTATAAATCAGGATTGGAAAAGCAAAAAGCCAATTGGCCGATGTTTCAATGGTCAATGCGGTTTGTTGATTCAAAAATAATAATAAGCCATAAATGGCACACATCATTGCGCCACGAGTAATTTGTTTAGTGTCCATATTCATATTCTACCATAACATAAAAAAAGATGCTCATTGAGCACCTGATTAATCAACGACATAAGGCAATAAAGCCATTTGACGAGCACGCTTGATTGCTTTCGCAAGCATTCTTTGATATTTTGCACGTGTTCCCGTTACGCGTCTAGGAATAATTTTTCCATTCGCATTGATAAAACGTTTTAATAATTCAACATCTTTATAATCAATGTATGTGATCTTATTTTTTGTGAAGTAACAAACCTTTTTACGGCCCATACGTTGTTTTCTAAATGCCATGTTATCCTTTCCTTTCTAGAATGGTAAGTCATCACTCGCAATATCGAGTGTATCATTTTCATCAAATGAAGTATCAAAAGAAGAATCCATTGGTTGTTGCGGTTGTGGTTGGCTTGGCATTGGATTCGAATTATAGCTTGTCGCATTTTGTTGCGATTGAGCACGCGATTCCAAGAACGTAAAATTATCAACAACAACTTCTGTCACATAGACACGCTGTCCTTGTTGATTTTCATAATTTCGTGTTTGCAGACGTCCATCCACACCAATCAATGATCCGCGATGTAAATATTGTGCCATGGTTTCAGCTTGGCGATTCCATGCGACACAGTTGATAAAATCAGCTTCCGGCTGACCTTCTCGGCGAAAATTACGATCAACAGCCAAAGTAAACGATACAACCGAAGTTCCACTTTGCGTTCTACGTAATTCCAGATCTCTTGTCAAGCGACCCGTTAATACGACACGATTGATCATGATCTACCTCTTACTTCTTTTCGTCTTCTGTTTTTACAACCATGATACGGATAATACTATTGCTAATACGAGCTAAACGTTGATATTCAGCAATACCTTCATTATTGGCAGTTACATTCACAACTGCATAATGTCCTTTTTTCATGTGATCGATTTCATACGCAAATTCTTTGATTCCCCAATCATCGAATGAATCAATGGTTCCACCATTTTCAGTGATTGTGTTGTTCAAACGATCCGTTACCTTTTGGAACTGATCATCATCTAAAGATGCGTTGACAATGTACATGATTTCGTATTTTTTCATGTGTACACCTCCCTTTGGTCTTTTGGTTTCTATGCGAAACAGAGAGCAAGCGCAAACTTGCTCTGTAATAGTAGCACTTATTTCCTTTGGTTGCAAAGAATTATTTCAATTTCTTATTCAATTCATCCGCTACTTTCTTCAATTCCACAAAATCTTCTTCCACTTGTCGTTCAGGGAATGCATTGGCCGCATGCGTATGTTGTAGATCACGAATCTTATCCATATTTTCATGGAAAGCATGGACACGATCGGATAAATCACTTTTCTGATTTAACCAATCAATAAATTCATCTTTATGCGCATCCCAATCTGCCACATAAGCCAATCGCTTCTCTTTTTCTTTTGCACGCATATTATCCCATTTGGCCAATCGAATCGCTCGATCTTGTTCATATTGAACCTGAAAGGCTTCCATATCTTTTTGAATTTTCTCCATGATATGTTTCCGTTTGAACAAGCTGATCAGTGTGAAGATAGCATCGATCACGAAGACAACGGTAAATATTTGAACAAACGGTTCCACAAATGACCATGGAACTTTTTGGCCCGAAGCATTCGCAAACATCGGATGGACAATATAAACCAACACCAACAACATGAGTCCAAATAGAGTACTATTCAACAAACAAACACGTCCATGAATATTATACTTTTTATGCGAATAATCCCACCAACGCATATGAAAGAGCTTTTCCATCAACCAGGAAGTAAAATACTCCAAGATCGTACATAGTAAGCCCCCCACAAAGAAGATCACCAAAGGATTTGGGGTCTGGATGGGCATATTTCCTCCCAAAGGATACAAGGCAATCAAAGAACCCAATCCATAAATAGGAATATATGGCCCATAGAAAAAACCACGATTCACAAAATGTCTTTTTCCGATGCTCACATAGGTTGTTTCACATACCCAACCAATCATCGAATAAATGATGAAATAAAAATAAGCATAAACAAAATCAGCCCCACTCATTGATACTTCTCCTGTTTGGCTTGGGCATTTAGACGGGCATTGGCCATCATCAAACGAATACGATTTTCTTGATTGACCTTCGATGCCGATGGATCATAATCAATCGGTGCAATATTGACTTGGGGATATTCTTCCTTGATTTTCTTAGTCATTCCTTTTGCGACAATGTGATTTGGTAGACAACCAAAAGGCTGACACATGATGACATTATCCACGCCCGATTTCACCAACGATACCACTTCACTTGTCAATAACCAGCCTTCACCCATTTTCACACCTGGATCGATCACCGTTTTTCCATTGGCAATCACTTCACTAAAATCATCCGGTGGGGTAAACGTGCCATCCGCCTGAATGGCATCACGGAAGGTTTTTTGCATACGCATGATGATATCCTTGGCCAATTGATAGAAATAATGCGTTTTGGCATGCATATGATAATAGTTATAATCAATGATTCCATTTTCAATAGAATACAACGCAAAATCCATCACGCCGGATAAAACCGGTTCAAATCCCTCTTGCATCAAATAATCTTCCAGATGTTGATTGCCTAATGGCGAATACTTCATATAGATTTCGCCCACGATGCCAACCCGAATTTTTTTATCCGTCGTACGTTCTACGGTTTTCATACGATCGATCATGATCTTATAGATTCGTTTGGATTTGCGATAATCCCCCGTTTCAAAAGAACCCATCAATTCATCGACAATCTCGTCAATGACTCGTTCCGTCTGTCCCGGATGTACTTCATAAGGCTGTACTTGATTTTTTAACCACATCAATGCATCCCCATATAAAGCACCATACACAACACGCAAGATCAATGGCAGTGTAAAATCAATCCCACTATCTTTTTCCAAACCGGACATATTCGCAGAAATAACGGGAATATAGTCCCAACCTTCTTGTTCCAAGGCTTTTCGAAGTAAAGATAAATAGTTGCTGGCACGACATCCACCACCCGTTTGGGTAATGGCTAAAGCCACATGATTCAAATCATATTTCCCGCTTTTTAAGGCATCGATCATTTGACCAATGACCAATAAGGCCGGATAACACATATCATTATGTACATGAGCCAATCCTTGTTGACGAATATTGTCATTATCGGTCTCTAAGACTTCCAAATGATAGCCATTCATCTCAAAAACAGGTTTTAGAAACTTAAAATGAATGGGTAACATACTAGGGACAAGGATCAAATGATCCTTTTTCATATCCGAGGTAAACTTCGTATACATATTAAGCTCCTTTCTCTGCTTTTTCTTCAATAGCCCCTTTTAAAGAACGCAAACGAATACGGACCGCACCTAAATTATCCACTTCATCGATTTTGATCTGCGTATAGAACTTATCCGCTGATTTAAGAATGGATTTGACCTCATCGGTCGTTACGGCATCCAGTCCGCATCCAAAACTTACCAATTGCACTAAGTGCATATCCTCGTTTTCACAAACATAATGAGCAGCCTGATACAAACGGGCATGATATGTCCATTGATTCAATACATTGGTTGGATGTGGTGCTTGTTCCGGTACGGATTCTTCTGAAACAACCACAAAACCCAATTGTGTCAATAATTGATTGATCTGATGATTGATCAATGGATCCAAATGATACGGACGACCACACAAAACAACAATGGGATACTGATTCTTTCGAGCAAAATCAACAAGTTCATTATGCTTGATATGTAGCTCATACATAAATTCATTATAGGCATTGACACCCGCATGCAACGCAATTTTAATATCTTTTTTCTTAAAAGAAATACCTGCTTTTTCAAAATGCACTTGAATGGCTTGAATAAATTTCTTTTCATCATCAAAAGATAAGAAAGGGGAAATAAATTTTGTATCACCCAGATCCATATTATTTTGAATGACTTGTGGATAGTAAGCCACAATAGGACAATTGTAATGATTATCACCCAAATTTTCATCCACATTGTAGGTCATACAAGGATAGAAAATCGTATCCAAATGATAATTCAATAGTTGCTGGATATGACCATGCGTGACTTTCGCTGGGAAACAAGCCGTATCCGATGGAATGGTTTGTTGTCCCAATTGATAGGTTTCTAAAGTACTTGGCAAAGACCAAATAACTTGATAGCCCAAAGAATCAAAGAATTGAGACCAGAAAGGCATCAAATCATAGTTATTCAAGACCAAAGGCATCCCAATCTTCTTCTTATGTTTGTACTTAGTCCGCACCTTTTGAAGCATGGCCATTTTGATCTTATACATATCCGGCAATTCCACTTCGGCTTTATTTAATTTCAATGGACGCTCACATTTATTACCTGCAATCAAACGCGAGCCATCCGAGAAGGTATTGATCGTCAATGCGCAATGGTTCGTACAAAGATCACAAGCCCGACTTTCCGAAGTATGACGGAAAGTATCCAGTTCCTTGGCCGTCAAAATAGCACTTGGTGTACGATGTAACTTTTGTGCATACAAAGCAGCACCATAAGCCCCCATCAAATGAGCAATGCTTGGACGAATGACATTGTATCCTAATTCTTGTTCAAAAGAACGCAATACCGCATCATTTTGGAATGTTCCGCCTTGAACAACAATATGTTTTCCAATCTCGTTTTTGTTTCGCGTACGAATAACTTTATATAAGGCATTACGAACCACTGATCGACACAAACCCGCCGAAATATCTTCAACCGTCGCCCCATTTTTTTGCGCTTGTTTGACACCACTATTCATAAAGACCGTACAACGCGTACCAAGATCAACGGGATGTTTGGCTTTTAATCCCAATTTCGCAAAAGTCTTAGAATCATAGCCTAAGGAATTCGCAAAGGTTTCAATAAAGGATCCACACCCCGAAGAACAAGCCTCATTTAAGATAATATCATCGATATGGCCATCACGAATCTTGAAACATTTAATGTCTTGTCCACCAATATCCAAAATATAATCCACATCAGGATTGAATGTCTTGGCAGCGGTATAATGCGCCAAGGTTTCAACCACACCCCCATCCAAATGGAAGGCATGGCGCATCAATTCTTCCCCATATCCGGTCGCATATGCACCATAGATACGAATATCTGGATTAGTCTTATAGATTTGTTTCAAATCCGCTAATACCACATCCAATGGATTTCCTTTATTGGATGAATACGAATCATATAGGATCTCTCCGGATTCACCAATCAATGCCAATTTGGTGGTTGTCGAACCACTATCGATTCCTAAATACGCTTTATCCGTATACGTAGCTAAATCCCCATATTTCGCATCATGACTTTGGTGACGTTTCTTAAATGCTTCATAATCGGCTTCGGTTTCGAACAATGGTTCGGATTCAGACATTTCCATTGGAGCCGAAACCGCATCCGTAAGAATTTTCTCGAGTTCTTCTCGTGTATAGGTTTTATCAGCGCAAAGAGCTGTTCCTAAAGCCACATAATGAATGGCCGTATCGGGACAATTGATTTGATCATCCGTTAAATGCAACGTTTCTTGAAAACGATCACGCAAACCCGAAAGGAAGTATAAAGGGCCCCCTAAAAATAAGATATTACCCTCAATCTTATGGCCTTGTGCCAAAGATGTCACGGTTTGTCCGACAACCGCTTGAAAGATGCTCGCACAGAGATCGCTTTTCGCAACACCTTGATTGATCAGTGGTTGAATATCACTTTTCGCAAATACACCACAACGCGATGCGATCGGATAGATACGATGATATTGAAGACTCGCTTCATTCATTTCTTCCAAACTCATATTGAGCAATTGCGCCATCTGATCAATAAAAGCACCCGTACCTCCAGCACATTGAGAATTCATTCGTTGTTCGATGCTTCCTTTAAAAAATAAGATCTTGGCATCTTCTCCACCCAATTCAATGGCACAATCCGTTTCTGGATATAATTTCTTGGTGGCCATAGCGGATGCGAATACTTCTTGGACAAAAGGTAAACCGGCCATTTCACTCAAACCAATGGCACCGGAACCACTGATTGCAAATGTGAATGGTTCCTGGGTATATTTTCGTAATTCAATTAATTTATCTAAGGCCTTCTGACGTACTTGCGCTTTATGTCGTTCATAGCTACGATACATGATTTCATTGTTTTCATTCAAAACAACAGCTTTGATCGTCGTACTGCCAATGTCAAATCCAATTCGATACATCGTTGCACCTCCACGTATTTTTTGATTATACTCGCTTTTTTCACTTTTTAACATTCAAATACTCAAAGTGGAAAAAAAGACATCGTTGGATGTCTTTTATTTCAATTCTTTAACTTGTTCCCAAGGGAAAGCAGGATCACCAAAGTGTCCATAACAAGCGGTTTTCTTATAAATAGGGCGACGAAGATCCAATTCATCAATGATATGACCCACGCGGAAATCAAAATTCTTTTTGATGATGTCTAAAATTTCTTCATCCGAATATTTTCCCGTTCCAAATGTATCAATATTTAAAGATACAGGATCGGCTTTCCCAATGGCATAAGCCACTTCCACTTCTGCTTTGTGGGCTAAACCACTGGCAACCACTGATTTGGCAACATAACGAGAATAATAAGCAGCACTACGATCCACTTTGGTTGGATCTTTACTGGAGAAACATCCACCACCAATGTGTCCCTTTCCACCATAGGTATCACAAACAATTTTACGTCCGGTCGTTCCACTATCACCAAAAGAACCACCCACAACAAAACTTCCCGATGGATTGATCAAATATTTGGTGTTTTCATCTAACATTTCTGGATCAATGGAAGGTTCGATCACTTCTTTTACGACCAAATCTTTGATTTGATCTTGTGTCACATCGGCACTATGTTGCGTAGAAACTACGATCGTATCAATTCGTTTTGGTACGTCATTTTCATATTGAACCGAGACTTGGGTCTTACCATCTGGACCTAAGACATCTGGATGTTGACGACGTACTTTGGTCAATTGACGGGCTAATTTATGCGCCAAATAAATGGGCAAAGGCATATATTCATCGCTTTCATCACAAGCATAACCAAACATGATACCTTGGTCACCAGCGCCAATTTCATCCCCATTGACCGCATTATGGATTTCTGGTGATTGTTGGTTCACGACCACATGGACATGATATTCTTCTGTATATCCAATTTCACGAATGGTATCCAAAGCAATCTTGACATAATCCAAATTGGCTTTGGTGTTCGCTTCGCCATAAATCAATACAAAATCGTCTTTGATCGTACATTCAACGGCCATATTGGAATAGGGATCTTGTGCAAGTGCTGCATCGACGATCGAATCGGCAACTAAATCACAAATTTTGTCCGGATGACCTTCGGTCACACTTTCACTAGTAAAGATGTAGTTTTTCATTTTTCCTCCTCATATAAAAAAACATACTCGTAAGAAGTATGGTTTTCGCATATACTTCTTATCGGATCTAGTTGGACCACCTTATTTGCCTCTTACAAACAGGTTGGTGCGGGATCTCAGAGCTAGGCCTCTACTCCGACTCTTGATAATGCATATCCTATTTAAACATGATTCATTTCTTTTGACAACTAGACAGTTTGACCTATTTAACTAAAAAAGCGAAAGATCATTCGTCTTTCGCTTTCTGTATGATTTTCGCAAGAAACCAAGTTCGGATCAAGCCATATGCCAATACAACCAAGCCAATCCATACCAGTTCATCATGATCGAGAAAAAATCCAACCAGCCCAATCACAAGACCAAGACCCGCTAGTTGTAGCTGTTGAAATAAAGCTTTTTGTTCCCGTGTCATGAAACTTTTGTGCCATTTGGCATCGGTTGATCGACACTTAAAATCGATAAATGCTTCTTATCCGCTGCACAAAGGATCATACCATTGGATTCGACTCCACGTAATTTGACTGGTTTTAAGTTGGTCACAACGATTACCTGTTTACCAACCAGATCCTCTGGCTGATAATATTTGGCAATTCCACTCACAATTTGCCGTGTCTCATTGCCCAAATCAATTTGTTCAACCAGCAATCGATCCGCTTTTGGATGTTTTTCACACGAAACAATCGTTCCTACTTTTAATTCCACTTTCGCAAAATCGTCCACTTCGATCTTTGGTTCTTCCACCTTTTTTGTTTCTTTGACTGGTTTTTGGGCAAAGAACTTCTTTTCATCGATTCGCGCAAACAATGGCTGCATCTTGGAAATCACTTGATGATCTGTTTCCAATTGACCAAAAGTGGCTAAGGAATCAAAATCGCGTTGTTGTGTTTGTAGCGCATCCAAGATCTTTTGACTAGTTTCTGGTAAGAAACTCGACAACAAGACACCACTGAAACGGATACTTTCCAATAAGTTATAGATAACAGTGGCTAATCGATCTTGTTTAGCGGGATCTTTGGCTAAGACCCAAGGTTCTGTCTGGTCGATATATTTATTGGTTCGACGCAATAAAGTAAAGATTTCATCTAAAGCATCACCAACATGGAAATCATCCATCTTTTTGGTGACTTTAGCTAAGGTATTTTCGGCCAATTCGATCAATTCTTGATCCACCGGTTCAGAAACACCTGGATTGGTGATTTGTCCATCAAAATATTTATTTGACATCGCAATCGTACGAGATACTAAGTTACCTAAAATATTGGCCAAATCACTATTGATGCGTTCAACGACCAAAGGCCACGTAATGGTGCCATCTTGGGCAAATGGCATTTCATGTAAACAATAATAACGTACCGCATCAACGCCAAAGGCATCCACAAGATCCTCGGCATAAATCACATTTCCTTTGGACTTGGACATTTTGTCCTCGCCAATCAACAACCAAGGATGACCAAACACTTTCTTTGGCAGAGGCAGATCCAACGCCATTAAGAAGATTGGCCAATAAATCGTATGGAAACGCAAGATGTCTTTACCAATGATATGTGTGCCTGGCCAAAATTTTTTAAACTTTTCTGGTTGCTTGTCTAAATAAGGATCATATCCCAGAGTTGTAATGTAGTTGAACAAAGCATCGATCCATACATAGATCACGTGTTTTGGATCAAACTCGACCGGAATGCCCCAAGTGAAAGAAGTACGAGATACACATAGATCTTGTAGACCAGGACGCAAGAAGTTATTCAACATTTCATTTCGACGGGACTCGGGTTGAATAAAATCGGGATGCTCTTCAATATATTTGATCAATCGTGGTGCATATTTCTGCATATTGAAAAAGTAAGCTTCTTCTTTGGCCTTCTCGACCTTACGTCCGCAATCCGGACAACAACCATCGACAAGTTGGGATTCGGTCCAGAATGATTCACAAGGCGTACAATACCAACCTTCATATTCTCCTTTATAGATATCACCTTGTTCATACAATTTCTTAAATACTTTTTGAACAATTTTTTCATGATCTTTGTTGGTTGTACGCACAAAATAATCATAGCTTACATTCATCAAATCCCAGTTAGCTTGAATTTGGCCCGCTACTTGATCCACAAATTCTTGTGGCGTAATGCCTGCTTCTTTGGCTTTTTCTTCAATTTTTATACCATGTTCATCCGTACCGGTTTGAAAATATACATCATATCCTTCGGCTCGTTTATATCGTGCAATCGCATCGGATAAAATAATTTCATAGGTATTGCCGATATGTGGACGACCCGATGTATAGGCAATCGCCGTTGTTAGATAATAAGGTCCTTTCTTTTCCATATCTCATTCCTCCTTAAAAAAAGAGCTTTCATCCAAGGACGAAAGCTCGTGGTACCACCTTAGTTCATGTATCAAAGATACACCTCAAACCCGTAACGAGGGTCACGTTCCTTACTCACCATTCATAAGGAAAGCTCCAAGTCCATTTTCCATACTTCCATTTATTCTTTTTCACCAAACAAGAACTCTCTACAAAATTTCCATATGTACTCTACTTTTCATCGCTTTGTATCATTATACGGCAACTCATACAAACTCTCAACTCTTTTACTTGAGCGCTTCCGATAAGATTCGTACCAGTGGCCATGCTTTTTCTGGACAGCAACAATGTCCCATTTTATATTTTGCACGTGTTGGACCATGGAAATCCGATCCACAAGTCACAAACGCACTGTGTTTTTTTACAATTCGCAATAAGGAAGTCATCGTTGCTTGTCGAATACGTGGTGAAAAACATTCAATACCATCAATTCCCAGTTCCATCATCGCTTCAATGTCTTCATCCGGAATATGATCCATATTCCAACTCGATAAGATGGCGATACCGCCTGCATCATGAATGGCCTTTACCATGTCTTCTAACGCTGGATAATTGGCAGAAACGTAACAAGGACCACCTTTGCCAAACACATCCCGGGTAAAACGACGACGGGCCTGTGTTTCATTTTTGGATGTTTCCAAATATTTTTTCACAAAGGACAATTCACGAACACGTTGATTATGGAAAACCATCTTCGTGATATCCTGTGCTGTGATCGTTTGGAAACGTGAAGTCTGCATCAATGATTCGACATCGATGTGGATACCACAGAAATCTTCAAATTTTTTCGTACGCTCAATGGAGACTTGTTTTTCTCGCATAAGCGAATTTCGTTCAATCTCATCAAAAATTTCCTTGGTCCAATCAATGTAGTAACCCAAGATACGAACGCGATGGCCATGCCATTGGGTATCAATTTCAACACCCGGAATATATTGAATATTATACATAGGTGCAAATCGAACCGCCGCTGCATTGGCACGGGCACAGTTATGATCCGTGATGGAAATGACTTCCATATGCAGTTGATAGGCTTGTTTGAATAAGTCTTCTACATCATAATACCCATCATCACTATAGTTGGATCGCAAATGAAGATCAATGGGAGAAACCAGATCGGCAGAAATCGAAGGAGAAGGTGTGGGTTGTTTTACCACTTTGACCGGTTCTTCAATAAAGGCTTCTGTTTCTTCTTCCAATTCCTCCGACATCGGTGGTTCATGAACAGGCATGGTCTTAAACAACAAGTCGGCCAGCGTTTGTTGGTGTGGTGTTGCACAAACACAGATTGCATTGATGCCCCACCAACCAAGCATACCAAGGACTTGGAAAAAATAACCAATGACCATCAGTGGGATCCCAAACCCAATGGCTTGTCGTAGGATCAAAAATAAACCAGAAACTTCGCGTTTATTTTTGTCTACTAATTTCAAGTTGGTATAGACATAACCAAAAGATTGTCCATGGGTATAGGCGGTAAAAATACCTAATCCTAAAATACTGGTCACAAATAGCAAAGCATACATTAAATAAAAGAGTAAATCAAAAAAGTTTGGTGGAATCAAACCACATAAAATCAACAAAAATTCAATGACCCATATATAAACAGGGAGCAAACAGATGTTCAAATCAATCAAAAACGCAAAAAGATGAGATACAAAATCCGCATGTTTTCGTGTTAAAAATTCTGCTTGTTTGTATCCACCATGTTTATATGCTTTCGATTTGGCTAAAAAATAGGTACGAGACAAATCGATCTTATCGTTATTTCTATCGCTCATCAGTCAAAAACCTTTCTTGTCCTATTATACAAAAAGAAAAACCCACATTCAATCATGTGGGTCAAAAGCTATTCACTTTTTATCTTCTTACGAACGGAAATCATACCAATGATGGCCATGCCACATAATACTGTATAAGATACATATTGACTCGCTACCGCAGTATTGACATTTGTCGGTACATCCATCGCTTTGGCTTCATTATAAAGCTTGGTATAGGTCTTCTGGATCCGTTTGGTCAAGATCGAATTCACTTGAATTTTTTCGGAGGCACTCAAACGATCCCATGCTGATTTGGAACTTAAGATGCGTTGATAATTGGTATAATTGGCACGCTCATAAACAACACCTGTGGAACTGGTCAAATAGGTATTCACAAATGCCTGTGCCGTTGTGGAAGCACTTGTTTTCTCTTTGATCACAACGTTAAATGCTTGTTCAGAAATATTCGTTGCCGTTGGTGTAGTGGTTGTTGGTGTGACCTTTTGTGTTGTGGTTGATAAAGATGTACTTGTTTGCGCTTGGACCACGACTGGTTCGATCACTTTTTCAGAAGCAATTGTATATGGTGAAAAGGCACTCGTTGAAATGGTCACTTCTGTCGCATTATCACTCGTACCGACACTTTTTACATCACCATCACCAGAATCATGAATAACCGATACATTGGTTCCGGCATCAAATTGGTCCGTCGATAATTTGACTTCTACCGCTTTGCGAGGCTCGACCTCTTTGCCATCTTTCCAAAAGGAAATATCAACACTGATGGCTTGATCCACATTCTCACCTAAGACAGCTTTCGCATCGGCCAATGCCGATTGTGTATCCAAAGGAATAACGACCATTTGGGTTCCTTGCTCAAACGCCCCCGCTTGTGCATATACCGTCACTTTGACATGGTTTGCACAACCGGTAAATACCACGGTTTGCGTATTCAACAAAGGCTGGGTATTTTCAACGACCGTTGCTTGTTCATCTTGTTTTGTTGCGGTGTTCTCTTCTTGTTTGGTTGAAGAAGATGGATTCGTTGTCGCATTGGAACGGTTTTCCGTTTCATTCGAACGATTGGTCTCTGGTTGTGAATCCGTCGTTGTTTCTTGCGAAGACGATGCACTCGGTTGTGAAGTTCCTTCACTTGTTGGTGTACTCGATAACGAAGTCGTTTCGTTTGATGGCGAATGGGTTTGCGTAGTTGATTGCGACAAAGCTTCGTTCGAAGTCAAATGAGTTGGTGTACTCGATGGCGAGGATGTTTCTTTCGATGTTGACAAATTTTCTTGCGTCGCTTCTTCTTCCTGCTTTTTCTTTTCGGCTTCTTGTTGTGCTTTGATTGCTGCATCCTTATCCTTCGCTGCTTTCAACAAAGAATCATACGTTGGATACGCATTTTCCGTATTCTTTTTGATCAATGCATCGATGGCTTCTTTTTTGGTATCATCCTTAGCCAATTCCTGATAGGTTGTTTCACTATCAAGGATCGTCTGATAGTTCGTATCATCCACAGCCTTAAAGGCTTCATAAACGGTTTTATTGTCCACTATTTTTTTATTGCTTAAACAATACTTTATAAAATCTTCTGGAGTTTCGATCTTTACTTCTGTGATTGGTGTTGTGCTTGTGCTTTCCGCATGAATGGGCATTGCCATTGGAATTATCATCGAAGATGAAATCAATACGGAAGCCATGGCCTGTTTTAATGAAAACTTCATGATCACCCTCCTATCACTCATTACCATATTCTACCTTAAAAATCCATAGACGTCTAGCAAATAAAAAAAGGAGCCGGAGCTCCTTAGAATGTAACTTTGTCCAAGTTCCAGATTTGGGTTGCATACTCTTCAATGGTACGATCACTTGAGAAATAACCCGATTTCGCAATGTTGATCAACATCGTACGGGCCCAATTATTGGTATCGCGATAACGCGCTTCCACATGATTTTGCGCTTGGGAATAAGCCCCAAAATCAGCCAATACAAAGAATTCATCCCCTTGCGTCAAGATATCGTTATAGATCAAACGGAATGCATCTGGATCCTTTGTCCAATATCCATTACGTAAAGAATCAATGACCCGGCGAATCTCATCGTGTGTACGATAATAATCCCAAGAATGATAGGCTTGTTCGTGTTTTAAATGGTTGATATCTTCAACATGTAAACCGAAGATTTCCGCATTTTCTTCTCCTACTTGATCAACGATCTCTACATTGGCACCATCTAAAGTTCCCAATGTCAACGCTCCATTCATCATGTATTTCATATTTCCCGTACCACTTGCTTCTTTACCAGCGGTAGAAATTTGTTCTGAAACATCGGCTGCAGGAATCAAGATTTCGGCAACGGATACAGAATAGTTAGGAATAAAGACAACCTTCAAGAATTCATTGGTTTCTGGATCGTTGTTTACACGATCCGCTACAATGTTGATCAATTTAATAATTTCTTTCGCTAAATAATAACTTGGTGCCGCTTTTGCCGAGAAGAAGAACGTTCTCGGATAAATACGATAATTTGGATCCTCTTTCATATGCATGTATACATTCATGACATTAAAGATATTCAATAATTGTCGTTTGTATGCATGTAAACGTTTGGACTGACAATCAAAAATGGAATCGACATTGATATCAATATTCATTGTCTTCTTGACATAATCGGCCAAAATTTGTTTGCGTTGTTTCTTCACATCCATGAATTTTTGTTGAAGAATTGGATCTTCTACATAAGGCATTAAATCTTGTAATTTTTCTGGATCTGTTTTAAAGGCATCACCAATGGTATCTTCCAACAAACTAGTTAATTGTGGGTTGCAATACATCAACCAACGACGATGCGTAATTCCATTGGTCTTGTTGTTGAAAAGATTTGGTTCAATGGTCGCAAAATCTTTAAATACATCATCCACCAAGATTTGGGAATGCAGTTTCGCAACACCATTGACACTATGACTACCAACAATGGCTAAGTTGGCCATATGAACTTGTCCTTCACGCAATACCGCAACATTTGGATAAATGGCACATAAACCAAGATGATCCACTTCAAACTTCCAACGACGATCAATTTCTTCAATGATCATATAAATACGTGGTAACAATTTTTGTACCGTTTGTTGTGGCCATTTTTCCAATGCTTCCGCCATGACCGTATGGTTGGTATATGCAACGGTTCCCTTGACAATTTTCCATGCATCATCCCATTCATAATCGTATTCATCACATAGAATACGCATAAGTTCTGGAATGACCAATACCGGATGCGTATCATTCAATTGAATGGCGACTTTGTCTGGTAAGTTATCCAAAGATGGATATACTTGTAAATGACTTTCTATAATTTGTGAAAGTCCCGCACAAACAAAGAAATATTCTTGTTTCAAACGAAGCTCTTTGCCTTCTGGCGTAGAGTCATCTGGATATACATTCGCCGTCAATGCGGTGACATCATCTAAGTATTCATTTAAATTTCCGGTAGGTGCTGTATCTTCATCGACTTCCGCATCCCACAAACGTAAGGTATTGGTTGTTTTGGTATGATACCCAATGATTGGTTCATCATAAGGTACAGCCCGGACAACAAAATCTGGATGATGGAATGTCTCAAATTTTCCTTTGTCATTGATATATCCATCTACATATCCACCAAATTTAACACGAACACCATGATATGGCTTCCATACTTCCCAAACATTGCCATACTTTAACCAGCAATCTGGCATCTCTACTTGTTCATCATTTTCGATACGTTGTTTGAATAATCCATAACGATAACGAATGCAGTTTCCGTTTCCTGCATAATTCAAGGAAGCAAGAGAATCCATGAAACAAGCGGCTAAACGTCCCAAACCGCCATTTCCTAATCCGGCATCACTTTCGATTTCTTCTAAATCGTTGATATCCATGCCTAATTCTTTTAATCCTTGACTCACTGTATCATAGATACCTAAGTTCATTAAGTTGCTGGTCAACAAACGACCCATTAAGAATTCCATCGAAAAGTAGTATAACTGCTTTGTCTGATGTTTCTTGACGGCATTCTTCGTTGCTTTCCAATTGCTGTTGGCATATTCACGGATCATATTTCCTAAAGCCAAATAGCGTTCTACATTTGATGTATCTTCAAAATCCCGGCCATACATGTCAGATGTTGTTTCTTTAAAGCGCTCAACAAATAATGCTTCAGAATTGAAACTGTTCATATTTGTCCTCCCAAACTTTCAATTGGTATTAAGATATAACGATTCGAAGGAAAAATCAAGTATTTACGGATGCTTAAAATTTACTTTCGCTTATTTACACTGCCTACCCAATAATATCCAATTCCTTTGCGAACACCAATACGCTCTTTGCCAATTTTTTTACGAAGTCCCATAATAAATACACTCAACGTATTATCTTGGATCTCAGCTTTGGAATGACTTAATAAATCAATCAAAATATCACGGGTCAATACAATATGGGCATTTTGTAGAAATGCTTCCAATAAGAGCAATTCACTTGGTGTACAAGCTATTTCTTGCTGATTGATCGTAACTTTTTTGTTCATTCGATCATAAACCAATCCATCCGATTCAAAATAACGATATTCTAAAGGCACTCCCATCGAAAAATAGGCACGTAAAAGATCTTCATTATAATGACGAAGAAGCTTCGCAAAACCATCTTCATTTATGGTATATTCACCATTTTCTGTTTTTTGATATAGATCATGCTGTTCTACATACTCTGCAAGAACACGACTATGGATCTGAATTGATTTTGTCATATTTTATATCCTTTCTCCCATAGAAAAAGTGGCTAAAATGCCACTTCCTTAGTTGTTCGTATCATCGTTAGAAAATTTAAATACTTGTTCTCCTTCTTTTGTTACAAGATATTTGCCTCGGGCAATATATTCAATATAATCAGGATCCGATAAGTCTTTTTTCTTTTTCGTCAATTCTTTTTTCTCAGCCTTTAAAACACTTTGCTTCTGCTGCGTATCCGAAATACTGCGGTGCAGATCATACATCGTCTTTAACTCGGAAAAACCAGAAAAAATCATCAAAGCGGCGCAAAGAACCATAGCCAGCTTTAACATCGGTGATAATCTTCTTCGCTTTTTCTTATTATGAGATCTGGCCATATGCTCCTCCTATCGAACTTTCATTGCCAATACCGCAATATCACTCGGATTAATTCCTGAAATACGACTTGCTTGCCCTAAAGTTTGTGGACGAACAGCATCCAATTTTTGTCGTGCCTCTAAAGAAATATTGTCCATATGCGCATAATCCAAATCCTCTGGCAAGGCAACAGATTCCATTTCTTGTAGATGCCGGGCATCTCGCTTTGCTTTCTCGATATACCCCTTATATTTTACATCAATTTCAATATGTTGATTCATAAAATGGCCAAAATTGACACCTGTAATGGATGAAAGACCCTCAATCGTCACTTTAGGACGCTTTAATAATTCAATTTCCTTCATACCACGATCGGTTGGCGTAAATCCCAAAGAAGTCAAATAGGTATTCAGTGCTTGATCGGCTTTCACATGCGTTTGTGATAAAACTTGTTTGGCTTGTTGCACAGCTTCTCGCTTTTGACAATATTGATCATACCTTTCTTTCGATACACAACCTATTTGGTAGCCTAGCTCCAACAAGCGTTCTTCCGCATTATCATGACGCAACAACAAGCGATATTCCGCACGACTTGTCAATAAACGATAAGGTTCTTTTGTTCCTTTGGTGCATAAATCATCGATCATGACACCAATATATGCTTGATCTCGACGCAACACAAAGGGCGCTTTTCCATCGACTTTTAAAGCCGCATTGATCCCCGCCATCAATCCTTGACCTGCCGCTTCTTCATAACCACTTGTACCATTGACTTGACCTGCCGTAAATAAATTTTCGACAATTTTATTTTCCATATTTGGCTTCATCTGCAAAGGATCAATAGCATCGTATTCAATCGCATAGGCATATTTTTTAATCGTACAATGCTCCAAACCAGGCAAAGAATGCACCATTTCTTCTTGTACATCAATCGGCATAGACGTCGAAAAACCTTGCACATACGTTGTATCCATCGACAAAGATTCCGGTTCTAAGAACAATTGATGACGAGGCTTATCCGCAAACCGTACAAGCTTATCTTCAATACTTGGACAATATCGTGGGCCTACCCCTTTTACTAATCCCGAATACATCGCCGAATCATGTAAATGTGAACGAATGATCTCATGGGTTTTGGGCGTCGTATAAATCAAATGACAGACTTCTTGTTGATCAAATGGTAATACATCTTCGGGTTGTGTCGTTTCACTAAAGCGCAAAAACGCATTGGTGCCTGGCTGTACACTCGTTTTGGAAAAATCAATCGTATTGGTCAAAACACGAGGTGGTGTCCCTGTTTTTAAACGAAACGTTCGAATACCGGCTTGACGTAAACTTTCCGAAAGCGATTGTATCGTCGGTTGTTCTTCTGGTCCCGATTCCGTAGCTGTATGTCCTCGCAAAACCGAAGAAGACATATATGTTCCAGTCGTTAGAACAACGCTCTTGCCCCACAATTCGGTACCATCCGTACACCGCACACCCTCGATTCGATGATTTTTGATCATCAAAGAATGAGCCATTTTCTCAACCACCGTTAAATTCGGTGTATGAGAGAGCGTTTCTTTCATAAATTTTTTATAAGCAACTTTATCACTTTGTACCCGCAAAGACCATACCCCTGGTCCTTTGGTCGTATTTAACATTTTAAACTGTAGGGCCGTGCGATCGGCGGCAATGGGCATCAAACCACCCAAAGCATCAATTTCACGAACAACGATTCCTTTGGCCGGGCCACCAACACTTGGATTGCAAGGCATCGAACCCGCCATATCCAAAGAAAGGGTCAATAAAGCGGTTTGTTTCTGCATTCGACTTGCAGCCATCGCCGCTTCAATACCGGCATGACCAGCACCAATCACAATGACATCATACATTTATTGTGCCTCCTTTTTAGGTCGTCCAATATGCACATGAAAAGCTAATTCAGGAACTTTCAAGGCAATTGTAACAAGCATGAATACCAACAAACTAATCAATCCATTGATACACATCGTAATGAAGCATACGATCTTACGCGAAGAAACACTACCTAAACCAAGATGTGTCAACACCATCGATGTGATCCACAAAGCCACTAAACCAATGCATACTCGAATCACAATTTGTCCTACGCGTTTATAAGAAATATGATAATGGATCTTTATTTGTCGCAGATTGGAAAAGAATAAATAACCATCTGCAATCAAAGAAGCCAATACGGCACCACCAAATCCCATCATCATCGTCATCGGTACCATCAAGACACCCTTTATGATCGCATTGATGATCATTCTTTTTAAGACGAGGGATTGCAGTTTTAATGCCATCATCAAATTGGTTACCACTGGTAATAAAGTACCGGTTATGGCTTCCAGCGTCAACCATTGTAAGACCATGGTACTGGTATTTAGATCATCCGTATAAAATAAGGTATAGTTCAATGGTGCTGCATAAGCAAATAAACAAAAAGATACTGGTAAACCTATATATAATACGACACCCAAACAATCCACCACATTTTTTTGGATCAATCGCTTATTATGCTTGGTCAAAGCCGAGGTGATATGGGGAATAATGGCAGCCGTAAATCCAGGCGCTAAGACCATAGGAATGGCCGTCATTTTGACTCCAACATAGGTAGTCGCCGAAATAATCGAAGATACTTTCGCTTCACTTGGATAGTAGGCTTTCAATCCAGCTGGCAATAATACCGCATTATAAATTTGTTGGCTATATCCCAACAAAGAAGAAATTAAATAAGGGATGGCCAAAATAACCAATTCCTTAATGATCTCATTGCGTTTTAAAGCAGGTGTTGTTTGTGCTTTGGCTTGGACAACAATTTCCTGTGATCTTGCCTTATCAAAATGATGAATTTGAAGAATACCAGCAATGGCAGCTACCGTGGTCGATAAGACCGATGCATACAATGCCCATTTTCGTTCCCAATGAAAAACATAGACCAATAAACAGGCGGCTGATAATAAAAAACCAACTCGGAAAATTTGTTCGAAGGCTTGAGAAAAGGCATATTCACCCATTTCTTTCAGACCTTGATAATATCCACGAAAAGCAGACAATACGGGCACAAAAAATAAGGCAATGGCTAAGATACGCAAAACATTGGCCATGATGGTCGGATCACCAGCCACCATCAATGGTGCTAGCGCCCCAGAAAAGGCCATCAATAACAACATGCCAATAAAGCCTAAAAGCGATAACATCGCAATTGACACTTTTTTGACCAATAAAACCGTTTTAGGATCATCTAATACCGTATATTTTGAAACCATGGTCGCAATTGCGAATGGAAATCCAGCTGTAAATACATTCAGTACATATGAATATATATTATAGGCTTGGCCATAATATCCCATATATTTGACATTCCCTAAGATACTAGAAAATGGAATGGCATAAATGATACCTATTAATTTTGCAACAAAAAGCCCGCCAGTTCCAACAAGTCCTGACAGGATGATCGACTTTTTTACTTTGGATTGATTTTCCATAGAGCCTGTCCCCTTTGAGTTTAGATTATAACACATGTAGTGAAAATGTAAGCATTTTTTTGTTGACTAGTGTATCATGAAAATGAAAGTGAGGTTTGTATGACACATATCGTATTTTTTAAATTAAAAGAACCAACTCCCGAAAATCAAGATCAATTAGCTGCCATTTTAAATAAAATGCAAGGAAAAATTGATCTGGTCCATGAAATGGAAGTCGGTAAAGATTTTCTTCATTCCGATCGTAGTTTTGATGTTGCCTTGATCGTTCGTTTAGACAAAGAAAACTTAGATGCCTATCAAAAAAATGCCTTGCACTGTGCTTGCAAAAAAGAATTTGCGCCATTGGTTGCCTGTTCAAAGACGGTTGATTTTGAATAATGAGTGCCATTTGTTCAGCCCAACAAGCACGCGATTTTGATCAACGAACGATTAAACACTATCATATTCCTGCGCTTGTCTTGATGGAACATGCAGCCATCGAATGTGCACGTTTCATCGCCAAGAAACATCCAAACCACCTATTGATCGTATGTGGTTCTGGCAATAATGGTGGCGACGGTCTAGCGATGGCTCGCTTATTGATCCAAGCCCATATTCCTGTGGATGTTTTTCTGATAGGCACCCATTTTTCCGATGACAACCAATATCAACAAGCCATTTTAAAACAAATGGGCATTCCCATCCTAACTGATTGGGCCACCATCAAAGACCATTCCTATACCTATATCATCGATTGTCTTTTTGGCAATGGTCTAAGTCGTGAAATCAAAGATCCATATTATTCTTTGATCAATGAAATCAATCATCATGCATCCCCAACCATTGCGATCGATATGCCCAGTGGACTCGATGCAACAACCGGTGAAATTCTCGGCATTGCCATTCATGCGGATATCACCTTGTCACTCGATTGTATCAAATGGGGACAAATCACCAATCAGGGTCCTGCCCTTTGTGGTCAGCTCCATTGTTTAGAAATTGGCATCATTCATGATACACCAACGATGGAACGCATTGATGAAACGAACATTCATTTACCGAAACGTTCCAATCTTGCTCATAAAGGATCCTTTGGGAAAGCCTTGATGATTGGTGGGTCAAAAGCGATGCATGGTGCCATTACGATGGCAGCCAAAGCATGCTACAAAAGTGGCATTGGGACCCTAACGCTCATGCTACCTGCTAGTATTGCCGATATTTTAGCGTATAAAATGGATAGTGCTATGCGTCTGATTTATCCACAACCAAACTTTGATAAAAAGAGCAGCACGTATCTACAAGCTCATATAAATGCCTTTGATGTGTTATCGATTGGCAATGGTATGGGGCAAGTCCCATCCACGATCGATATGGTACATACCGCATTAGCTAGTTCAAAACCCGTACTGGTAGATGCCGATGGATTATGGGCCTTAAAAGACCATCCAGAATGGTTGCATCGCCAAGCACCAACGATCATTACGCCCCATGTCAAAGAATTTAGTTATATCTCTTCACTACCGGTTTCTACCATTGCCAAACATCCATTGGCAAGTATCCAAACCTTTGTGGAAGCATATCCAGATGTCACATTGGTGTTAAAGTCCAATGTGACCATCGTTGCGCAAGGTCAATCGCAATATGTCCTATATGCACCAAATAGTGCTTTATCCAAAGGAGGTAGTGGCGATATTTTATGTGGAATCATCACGGGATTGTTTGGCCAAAGCCAAAATGCGTTAGAAGCAGCCGTAACCGGTGTATATATTCACAGTCAATGTGCCAAACTAGATGTGGATCCGGCATGTGTACAACCAGAAGATGTCATTGATCAATTACCGATTGTTTTTCGGCAATTACGAAAAAAGGGCTGATCCAAAGCCCTTTTTATTTGATTTCTAAGTAATAAACATCTGGATGAAACATCGGCGTGTTATATCCATAGTCCATCCATGTTTCATCATGCGCTGACCAATAAGCATTGAATTGGGGAATCAAGGTGTTCCATGTCGGTTCTGCGCATTGGATCGTTGCATAGAATTCGGAACAATCAATCAACGAATCTTGATTGCGGACGGGTGAAAAATGAAAATCGCCCAATTTGGACAAGGCAGATTGAACATCCTCTATTCGTTGACTTTCTAAAGAATCCACCACCACATATAACGTATAGGTATGCATCTTATTTTGTGTTCTTTAATACGTACTGACACAATTTTTTCAAATTGGTATCATTCGATAACGTAATGACTTTTCCTAAACCTAGATTCAAAGACGCAATGACTGGTTGGTCGTCTTCTACTTGCATATTTAAAGTGCCAGTGGCATTCACATAGAAAACATCATATAAATATCCGGTACGATTTCCTGCTTCATTTTTTTCTCGCAACGTAAATTCAAACGCATCCTTATTTTTTAAGATAATGCGGACAGCGCCTGCCCCTGAGCTTGGTAATGCTTTTGCCATAGTATTCCTCCTATCGTTTATCGGCTTCGTAGGTCACTTCGAGACCCAATTGTGTCAATATGGATAAATCTTCTGCTTTTAATAAACATGTAAAATGGGCTTGACATCCTTTCAATTGAGGAATGACATCCAACGCTTTTTTTGCATCGCTATTATGAACCGCACTCAGTGATAGCGCAATCAAAACTTCTTGAATGTGTAGTCGTGGATTCAAACTACCTAAATATTTCGTCTTAAGATCTTGAATGGGTCCAAAAGCTTGTGGTGCAATCACATTTTCATTGTCTGGTAATAGAGCTAAATATTTCAAGGCATTGATCAGAGTATTGGATACGGCCCCCATAAAATTCGTCGTTTTTCCGGTGATCAAGGTTCCATCTGCTAATTCAATGGCACCAGAAAAGCTATGCGTCTTCTTGGCTTTATTACGGGCAGCCACCAAACATTTTCGATCTTCGATCGAAATGCCCGCTTTTTCCATGATGATGGTTTGTTTATTCACTTCATCCATGGAACATTGTTCATTCACATAACGGGTATAACTTTCAAAATAACGGCGGATGATCTCTTGTTGACTGGCTTGACAACAAATGGAGTCATCTTCGATCGCAAAACCAGCCATATTCACTCCCATGTCGGTTGGACTTTGATAGGGACAACACCCAAATATTTCTTCAAAAATATTTTTTAAAACAGGAAAGATCTCCACATCACGATTGTAGTTGACCGTTACTTTTCCATAGGCTTGATAATGGAAAGGGTCAATCATATTGACATCGGCAAGATCAGCCGTAGCGGCTTCATATGCCAAATTAACGGGATGATTAAGGTCTAGATTCCAAATTGGAAAGGTTTCATATTTGGCATAACCAGCTTTGACACCACGGATATTTTCATGGTAAAGCTGGGATAAGCAAGTAGCCATCTTGCCACTGCCCGGTCCTGGTGCCGTAACGACAACCAAAGGTCTAGAGGTTTCAATAAAATCATTTTTGCCAAACCCTTGTTCGGAAATGATGGACTTCGCATTGGTTGGATAGCCTTCAATATAATAATGGTGATACACTTTGATGTTTCGTCGTTTCAATTTAGCTTTAAAACGATCGATGGCTTTGGAATGATGATATTGCGTAATAACGACACTACTCACATATAAGTCACGAGATGTAAACTCTTTGATCAAACGTAAAACATCTTCATCGTAGGTGATGTTTAGATCCCCTCGTATTTTATTATTATCAATATCCTTTGCACAGATCACGATCACAATTTCTGCTTGTTCTTTCATGGTCATCAGCATTTGTAGTTTACTATCCGGCGCAAAACCAGGTAATACCCGACTGGCATGATAATCATCAAAGAGTTTACCTCCAAATTCGAGATATAATTTGTCATCAAATTGCGCAATGCGCTCTTGGATATGTGAAGACTGCATATCTAAATATTTTTTATTATTAAATCCTTTTTTCATACGTATCCTTTCGTAAAAAGTTGCCAAGAATATGATAACGATGAAAGAAAAAATTATCAACATAAAAAAAAGACCCGGCAGCGTGCTAGGTTCGCAGGGGCAGGCCCAACTATCTTCGCCGCGGGAGTGCTTAACTTCTGTGTTCGGGATGTCAACAGGTGTATCCACTCCGCTATCGCTACCGGATCGTGAGAGATGATCTCT